>JAEYXI010000276.1 GCA_023428515.1 Pseudomonadota bacterium
ATGCGGGACGAGGTCGGGGCGCGGACGGTCTATGCCGAGCTTGAGCAGGCTCGAAAGAATCTGCCCGCAGCCGACCGTAACCAGCACCAGCAGCGCCTCGCGCCCTTTGCCGACCAACAGGAAGTAGAAGATCGCGACGGCAGTGACCAATACCAGGACGACCATCGAGCCCAGTCCGGTGACGTCGCGCACCGCCTCCTCCAGCCACACCGGCCCGACCGGGTCGTCCGGCCTGCCGGCTTCGCGGAAGGCGAGCAGTATCTCGGTGTCGAAGGCATGCGCGGTCGTGTCCCGTGCGACCTCCGCCCTCTCGACGAAACCCCACAGCCCGCCTGCCACAATAATGCCGGCGAGCAGGACCGAGAATTCCATTCGTTCCCAGAAGCGTAAGGTCACTTTTCCTCCGAGCTTTGGGCGGCTTTAGAGCAATTCCAGGAAAAGTGGAAACCGGTTTTCCGTCCGAATTGCGACAGACGAGGGATCCGGGGCCCATCACCCGTTCATGAAGCGTGGGCTAAGTCTAGCGTCCGCTCGCCGCTGGCCCGAGCGTGATCATCGCCACCGCGATCACCGCCAGCATCACGCCGGCGCCCTGGACCAGGCCCAGCCGTTCCCCGAAATAGACGAGAGCGATCAGGTTGACCGCAACGAGCTGGATGACCGCCGAGAGGCTGAAGGCCGTCGCCATGCCGAAATCGCGCACGAGCTTCAGCATGACGAGGTTGCCGGCGGAATAGAGCGCCAGCGCAAGCACGATCTTGCCGATATGCGGCGCGATCGCCCAATGCTTGGCCACGGTAGCGGCCAACAAAAAGATGATGGTGGCCAGCCCGAGCTGCAGCAACCCCCAGATGCTCATGTGCGGTCCCCCAGAATCGCCGCGCCAGCGCGCCGATCATCTTGTCCGGGGAAGCCGCATCGGCGTCAAGCGCCCGCCGCTATGCGGAATATGGGATCAATGAACCTTTGTAGCGGCCAGCCGCCGCGATGCCGGCTCAGACCGCGCTTGCGCGCTGGGCGCCGCGGAAGGAATCCCTGAGATAGCCGAGCGTCGCGTCCGCATTGGCCGGCCGGCCAAAGAGATAGCCTTGCCCGCCGCCGCAGCCGAACTGCACGAGGCGCTCCGCCTGCTCCTCCTCCTCGATGCCTTCGGCGACGACATCCATGCCGAGGCCCTCGCACATGGCGAGGATGGCGCGGATGATGTGCTCGGAAGGCCGGTCGTCGAGCAGCGAGGCGATGAAGGCGCGGTCGATCTTCAGCTTGTCGAAATGGAATTCGCGCAGCCGTCCGAGCGACGACTGTCCGGTGCCGAAATCGTCGAGCGACACGCGGATGCCGCAGCGGCGCAGATCCTGGACGATCTTCTCGGCCGAAGCAGGGTCCGACATGAGGCCGGTCTCGGTGATCTCGATCTCCAGCCGGCGCGGATCGAAGCCCGTGCGGTCGAGGATAGCGAGTATGTGCAGGCCGGTGTTCTGGTCGACGAGCTGCGACGGCGACAGGTTAAAGGACAGGAACAGGTCCTTCGGCCAGTCGCGCGCGGCCTCGGTCGCCTTCCTCAGAACGAGTTGCGACATCGGCCCGATGATGCCGCGCTCCTCGGCGATCGGGATGAAGACGACAGGTGAAATGGGGCCGAGGTCGCGATCTGTCCAGCGCGCCAGCGTCTCGAAGCCCACGGTCCGGCGCGTCTTCAGGTCGACGATCGGCTGGAAATGCGGCTCCACCTCGCCGGCGGAAACGGCGCGCCTCAGCGCCTGCTCGATGCGGGTGACACGCTTGGCGGCCTCCTCCATCTCGCGCGTGTAGACGACCACCCGGCCGCGGCCGGAACGTTTCGCCTGGTAAAGTGCTGTCTCCGCCTTGTGGATCAGGATATCGGTCGTCTCGTCGCCGAAATGATAGAGCGAGCAGCCGACCGAGGCGGACAGGCGCGCGGTGCGCTCGCCGACATCGTAGGGCGCCGACAATATTTCGATCAGCATGCGCGCCTTCTCGGCGGCGGCGTCCTCGCTGAAGACCAGTGGATAGAGGAAGGCGAACTCGTCAGCGCCGATGCGCGTCACCGTCGAATGCGCATCCATCGATGCGCGCAGCCGCATCGCGACCTGGACGAGAATTTCGTCACCGGCCCTGCTGCCGAACAGATCGTTGATCGGCTTGAAGCCGTCGAGGTCCAGGATGCCTATCGCAAAGGGTGCAGGATCGTCGGCACGATCGCTGATCAGGCGATCGACCTTGTCATAGAACCGACAGTGATTGCCGAGGCCCGTCAGGGCGTCCGTGAGCGCGAGTTCCGCGCTCTCTCTGCCGGTATAGCCGTTCGCAAAAACCGGCTGCATTTCGATCCTGCTTACTGTCATTCTGAATCGTTGCGCAACTTGCCAGCAAAGCGTTTAGGAAACGTATCGAGTGTGCTGTACGAAGCGACGAAAGACAGCCTCGAATATTTACGTTGCGTGAGACGACTCGATACGATCGGGCGCGGGAACTACGAGCGCGGCAGGACTCGATAGAGCTCGATCGGCTTGCCCTTGCTTTCCGGCACGATCTCCAGCCAGTCCGGAGCGCGACCGGCAAGAAGTTCCGCCAGCAGTCCCCCGGGAGCGCGTTTCGCGAGAAACGCGGTTTCAGCGTTGCCCCGGCAAAGGGCGAGCAACCCGATATTGTTCGAGCTGGCGATCTCGGCACCCTTGTCGGGAGGCTCGATGAACGCGTTCAGAGCCGCGAGATTGCCGTCGAGGTTTCGATGGTAAGGGCCAGCCAGTACCCGATGCGGCGTGTAGCGCAGCATGGATGCGCCGAGATTGGAGATGGCCAGCACGTTTTCGGCAGGCATCGCGGCCAGATCGCGATAGTCGATACCCCTGTAGCAGGCATGCTCGGCCTTCTCTTCGGCTTCGACGGTCCCGGGCGACGCGAGCAGATACCAGACCGCGAGGGGGCCAAGTATCCAGGTGACGTGGAACGAGGCAAGCCAGGCGCCGGCGAGTTTGAGCGACGAGGCCGTGCTCTGCTCTGCTTCGGCCCTGCGACGCCAGCCGGCGATCCAGCCCGCCAGCGGCACGCAGGCGAGGGGCAAGGCGAAGCGTGTGCCCCGTACCTGCCACATGCTGACCAGCAGGGCGGCCGCCAGCATCACGCCGACCAGCATATCCTCCCGGCGCAGTCCGTTCTTGCGCATATGCAGCGCGAGCACGACGAGCGCGATGAGCACTGTCGCGTATTTGCCAGGCACGGCCTGGGGTTCGTTGGACAGAGTGCTCCAGAAGGATTGCGCTTCGTCGACTGCATCCAGCCAGTAGCCTCGGAGCACAGGCCCGAGCTCGGCATACGGGTCGCCCAGGCATTGAGGGAAATAGGCGAGCGCAAGGACGATAACCGCACCGCCCAATACCGTCAGCGCAGCGCCGCGCCGTGCAAACGTGCTGTTAAGCGATGGCATCGACGCGATCGCCGCCAACCCGGTGCCGGCCGCAGCACCGATCGCGAAATAGGCGACGGAGAAGGCATCGCAATAGGCGGCGCCCCACTCGGCCGTCGGGACGGTCTCAAGGAAAACGGCGGCCGAGGTCATAGCAAAGGCCATGCCGAAACGGACCGCTACGCTACTCGCTTCGGGGCCGCGGATGAGGAACCAGACGGCGACCATGACGCCGCCGACGGCGACATAGGGCAGGGTCTCCATCCCGATCGCGAGCATCAGCACGGCCGAAATACCGGCCAGCCAGGCCGAGCGGTTGTCCGGCCCAGCCTGCAGCAGGAAAAACAGCATAGCCAGCATCAGAACGAGCTGGATGTTGTGATGATCGATCGCACCGGGTGCGAAGATGCCGGTGAAATAGAGCGTCGCCGCCCCGAGAACCAAGAGAGGAAACATCGCCTCTTCGCCAACCACAAGGCGGCCGATCCGCAGCAGCAGGTAGAGCGCGGCGCCGTAGAGCGCCAAAGGCCAGACGATCAGGGCAGCGGTTTCCCCCACAGGCTGCGAGCCGGTGACGGCCGTGACGACGAGGATGATGGCGGCGATCGGCGCATCGACCAGCCGCGACCAGTGCATCAGGAACCCGCCCTCGGTCCCCATGCGATATTGATACAGGTCGAACCAGCCCTGGCCGGCAAGCAGATCGCGCACTTCGACCAGCCTCAGGCTGCTGTCATTGTCGGCGTTTCCGGCAAGTTCCTTGAAGCCGCCAACCGCGGCAATGGCCACGATGATCAGCATCGCTGCGATCGCCTTGGCCACGTCGCCGCGCCAGAACGCGCCGCCGCCGATGCGCTGCCCGGCCATTACAATTTCTCTCGCCATCCGAGGGATGCAGCCCGCTTTTCAAGACAAGAATTCCGCCGCGCTAAACCTAGCCTTAACGGCTTCAATAAATAGTAAAGCGCCGCGTGACGCGGCGGGGCGGAGACGAAATTCGATGAACCACAGCAGCCTGGAAGACCTTGCCATCGCGGTCCTCATCCCCTGCTACAACGAGGAGCAGACGATCGGCGACGTGGTCGCGCGCTTTCGTGCGACGCTGCCTTCGGCATCGATCTATGTCTACGACAACAATTCGAGCGACCTGACCGCGCTGCGGGCCCGCGCCGCAGGGGCGATCGTCATCCGTGAACCCCGCCAGGGCAAGGGCAATGTTGTCAGGCGCATGTTCGCCGACATCGAGGCGGACATCTACGTCATGGTGGACGGCGACGGCACCTATGCGCCCGAGGACGCCCCCCAGCTCATCAACACGCTGCTGACGGCCCATTCCGACATGGTGGTCGGCACGCGCCGCGGCGGCACCGACGATGCGGGCCGCGCCGGTCACGCCTTCGGCAACCGGCTCTTCAACGGCCTTTATAAACGCCTGTTCGGCCGCGACTTCACCGACATCTTCTCCGGCTACCGCGCCTTCACGCGCCGCTTCGTGAAGAGCTTCCCGGCGGTGTCCGGCGGCTTCGAGATCGAAACCGAGATGTCGGTGCACGCTTCGCAGCTCAAGCTGCCGGTGAGCGAGATCGCGCTCGACTATGGCCGGCGGCCGGAAGGCTCGGCGTCGAAGCTTTCGACCTATAGCGACGGCGCAAAAATCCTCTGGATGTTCGCCATGCTCGCCAAGGAGACGCGTCCGATGCGCTTCTTCGGCGCGATCGCCGCCGTCTTCGCCATGACCAGCCTCGTGCTCATGACACCGATCCTTGTCGAATATACCGAAACCGGCCTCGTGCCCAGAATGCCGACCTGGGTGCTGTCGCTCGGCCTGCTGATGTTCTCGGCCATGATGATGGTCACTGGCCTGATCCTCGATTCGGTGTCGCGCGGTCGCGCCGAGCAGAAGCGCATCTTCTACCTCAGCATCCCGGGCCGTCGTCCCAAGCGGGAGGCGCAGGTATTGCCGCAGCCGGCAGCCAAGCGCCGGTCCTCGCGGGCGGCATGAACTCCCGCATCCTCCGTTTCGTCCTAGTCGGCGGCATAGGCTTCGTCGCCGATGCCGGCATGCTCGCTCTGCTCCTTCAGGCGACCCCGCTCGGGCCTTTCGCGGCGCGGCTAATCTCGGTCGGTTTCGCGCTCGCCGTCACCTGGCTCTGCAACCGGACGCTGACCTTCCAGCCTTCCAGCCGTGGCGTTTTGCGCGAGGGCGCCCGGTATGGCGGGGTTGGCATCACCACCAGCATCGTCAATTACGTGATCTATAGCGGGCTATTGCTCGCCATGCCGTGGATGACGCCGCTGCTTGCCCTAGTCATCGCGTCGCTCGCCGCCATGACCTTCTCCTATCTCGGCTATTCCAAGCTGGTCTTCGACCGCTAAGGCTCCGCTGAGCCAAGCATTGCAGTGCCTGATCCGATTGGCAGACGCCGCCGATACCCTTATATCGCTGGCGTTGATCCATCCGGAGAAAGCACGATGCCGCTGAAAGTCGCCGTCCAGATGGACCACATCTCGACCGTATCGATTGCCGGTGACACCAGTTTCGCATTGTCGCTGGAGGCGCAGCGGCGCGGCCACAAGCTCTTCCACTACACGCCCGACCGGCTGTCCATGCTCGGCGGCAAGGTTTTTGCGCGCATCGAGGAGATGACGGTGCGCGACGAGAAAGGCAATCATTTCTCGCTCGGCGAGCCGGTCCGTACCGACCTCCAGGAGATGGACGTTATCCTGCTCAGGCAGGATCCGCCCTTCGACATGAACTACATCACCACCACCCATATGCTGGAGCGCATTCATCCGAAGACGCTGGTCGTCAACGATCCTGCCTGGGTGCGCAACAGCCCGGAGAAGATCTTCGTCACCGAATTCCCCGACCTGATGCCGGAGACGCTGATCACCAAGGACCCTCTGGAAGTCGCCGCCTTCCGCAAGGAACACGGCGACATCATCGTCAAGCCTCTCTACGGCAATGGTGGCGCCGGGGTCTTCCATCTTCACGACGCCGACCGCAACCTCGCCTCGCTGCTTGAGATGTTCGGCCAGATGTTCCGCGAGGCGTTCATCGTGCAGCGCTATCTCAAGGACGTGCGCAGGGGCGACAAGCGCATCATCCTCATCGAAGGCGAGCCGGTGGGCGCGATCAACCGGGTGCCGGCCGAAACCGAATCGAGATCGAACATGCATGTTGGCGGCCGCGCGGAGAAATCCGACCTCACCGAACGCGAACGCGAGATCTGCGCGCGCATTGGTCCCTCGCTGAAGGAGCGCGGCTTCGTGCTGGTCGGCATCGACGTCATCGGCGACTACCTCACCGAGATCAACGTGACCTCGCCGACAGGGGTGCGCGAGGTGAAGCGCTTCGGCGGCGCCGACATCGCCTCGCTGTTCTGGGACGCGGTCGAGGCGCGCAGGGGATAAGCGGCGCGTTTCCGGCGCGCATTCCACCCCCGATTTGTTCCACCGCCACAACCGCGCGCAACGCAGATACAGCCGGAACTAGATATTTGTTCCCGTCTTGTTCTTGATTTATCCGAAAAACCGTGCTTGGTTGACGTATAGGGAAATCTGATCCGGCGCGACCGCTCGCCGCCGGATTAGGAGGGGCGGCATGGTTTCACGCGTGCGCACTGTTGCATTCCAGGGCATTGAGGCGGTGCCGGTGGATGTCCAGGTCATGATCGCGCCGGGCAAGCCCAACATCCACATCGTCGGCCTGCCCGACAAGGCAGTAGCCGAGAGCCGTGAGCGTGTGCAGGCCGCCCTCCACGCGTCGGGCCTGTCGATGCCGGCGAAAAAGGTGACCGTCAATCTCGCGCCAGCCGACCTGCCCAAGGAGGGCAGCCACTACGACCTGCCGATCGCGCTCGGCCTGATGGCGGCGCTCGGCGCCGTTCCCGGCGATGCGCTCGCAGCCTATGTCGTGCTCGGCGAGTTGTCGCTCGACGGTACGATCGCCCCCGTCGCCGGTGCGCTGCCAGCCGCCATCGGCGCCAACGCAGAAGGCAAGGGACTGATCTGCCCGCATGCCAGCGGTCCCGAGGCCGCCTGGGCGGGAGCCGATATCGACATCCTCGCGCCCCGCAGCCTGATCGCCATCGCCAATCATTTCCGCGGCACGCAGGTGCTGTCGCGCCCCGAAGCGAGCGTGCATGTGGCGGCGGGCAATCTGCCGGATCTCTCCGACATCAAGGGACAGGAGAGTGCGCGGCGCGCACTGGAAGTCGCGGCCGCCGGCGGCCACAACCTCCTGATGGTCGGACCGCCCGGCTCCGGCAAGTCGATGCTGGCGCAGCGCCTGCCTTCCATCCTGCCGCGGCTACAGCCAAAGGAACTCCTCGATGTCTCGATGATCGCCTCGATGGCGGGCGAGCTTGCCGGCGGCAAGCTGACTGACCGCCGTCCCTTCCGTGCGCCGCATCATTCGGCATCGATGGCCGCCCTGGTCGGCGGCGGCCTGCGCGTGCGGCCGGGCGAAGTATCACTTGCGCATAACGGCGTCCTCTTCCTCGACGAGTTCCCGGAGTTCTCGCCGCAGGCGCTCGATGCGCTGCGGCAACCGCTCGAGACGGGCGAATGCATGATCGCAAGAGCCAACCATCGCGTCACCTACCCGGCGCGCATCCAGCTCGTCGCGGCGATGAACCCGTGCCGGTGCGGCATGGCGGGCGAACCCGGCTACCGCTGCGCGCGCGGCCCACGCTGCCAGACCGATTATCAGGCGCGAATCTCAGGACCGCTACTCGACCGCATCGACCTCAGGATCGAGGTTCCGGCGGTATCGGCGAGCGACCTGATCCGGCCAGGCCGGGCCGAATCCAGCGCTGCCGTCGCCGCCCGCGTGCTCGCTGCACGGCAGATCCAGCAGGAACGGTTGGCCAAGCTGGAGGTGTCGGCCACGACCAATGCGCATTGCCCGACGGCGCTGATCGAGGAGATCGCCGCGTCGGATGCGGCAGGGCTCTCGCTCTTGCGCGACGCCAGCGAAAAGCTCGGCTTCTCCGCGCGCGCCTACCACCGGGTGCTCAGGGTGGCGCGGACGCTCGCCGACCTCGACCAGACCGAAACGGTCGGGCGCATCCATCTTGCCGAAGCGATTTCCTACCGCATCGCCGCGGAGCGCATGGCGCAGGCGGCCTGAGGCCGTCGGAGCCTAGTGGGCTTTGGCCCGCTGGACGACAGCCCATTACGATCGCGCGGCTGGAAAGCCAATTGCGAGCTGAACTGCAGCCGAATGCGTTTTAAAGGAGGGCTATCTTACCGAGCCGACCAGCGGAGCGGAGGGCTGGCTGTCGCGGATCGTCACCCAGCGGCCGGTGTGGTTGGTCGCCTGGCGCTTCAGGAAGCGATAGCCGGTCTCGTCCCACTGGCGGACGGAATCGGTGAGGTTGTCCAGCACGAAATCGCCCTTGTCGGTACGCACGGTCAACACCGCATGTCCCTCACCGTCCGGCTTGCGCACGACGGTGATAAGGAGATTCGACAGCGACAGCCCCTGACGCATCAGGTCACGGCGCTTTTCGAGAACATAGTCCTCGCAGTCGCCGGCGCCTTCGGGATAGGCCCAGACCTCGTCCTTGCCGTAGAGATCGATGTCGTTCACAGGCTTGATCGCGGCGTTGACGCCGACGTTGACGGCGACGATCTGCTTCCACAATGCGCCGGACATAATCTCCGGACCCGGGTCGCGCATGCGGATATTGCATTCCACCTGGTGGGCCCGGCAGAATTCATAGTGACCTATCGGCTGCGAAGTGAGGCCGCCGGTCAGCATGGCCTGCGAAGCGAAAGCAGCAGAAACGGACAGGCTCGCCAGCAGAGCCGATCCAGCTGCGATCAAAGCGCGATTCCGCGTCTGCCTCGTTTTCCGTGAGGAAGCCATCAACCCCGGCCCGCCCATTATTGTTTCTTAAGGAAACGTTAAGGGGGATTTTCCGGGGCTGTCAATTCGATAGGCGGGTCAGATTATTGTGATGGTTACCGGCCGAGACGGACAGCGGCGTATTTGCAACAGAAGATAACGGACGGCGGCAGTCGGACATATTTCCGGATAGCCGGCTGAGGATCAGCCCTTCGCCTTGCGCGTCTTCGGCGCCGGCTTGCCATAGCTGCTGATGAAGTCGACGATCCTGGGCACGATGTCGGAGCGGAAGCGCGAGCCGTTGAAGACGCCGTAGTGGCCGACCGCCGGCTGCATGTAGTGGATGCGCTTATCGGCCGGGATGTTGACGCAGAGGTCGTGCGCCGCCTCGGTCTGGCCGATGCCGGAGATGTCGTCGTTCTCGCCCTCGATAGTGAGCAGAGCGACGTTGCGGATCGCCTTCGGATCGACGGGCGTGCCGCGATGCGTCATCTCGCCCTTGGGCAGCGCATGGCGGATGAAGACCGTGTCGACCGTCTGGAGGTAGAACTCGGCGGTCAGATCCATGACCGCGAGATATTCGTCGTAGAAGTCGCGATGCTTCTCGGCCCCGTCGCCGTCATTCTTGACGAGGTGCATGAAGAAGTCCTTGTGCGCCGTGATATGGCGATCAAGGTTCATGCTCATGAAGCCGGAAAGCTGCAGGAAGCCCGGATAGACGTCGCGGGAGAAGCCCGGCACCGGCCACGGCACCTGCATGATGACGTTGTCGCGGAACCAGCCCAGCCCCTTCTCCTTGGCGAGCACGTTGACTGCAGTCGGATTGCGGCGCGTATCGACCGGCCCGCCCATCAGCGTCATGGTGGCCGGCGCGACGCGGTCG
>JAEYXI010000477.1 GCA_023428515.1 Pseudomonadota bacterium
AGTCGCAGATCCTGGTTGAGCCGGTTGGCGAAGTCGGCGTCGATGATGCCCGGCCCGGCGCCGACCGAAGGATCGAGCGGCGTGAAGGCCGACAGGAAGGCACGGAGGTCGAGCGTGTCGAAGGCGAGCGTGCCGGACACCATGGGAAGCTTGCCGGACAACAGCAGGTCCAGCGCGCCGCGAGCCTGCTTGCCGTCGAGCGTGATCTGCGCGTCCTCGAAGCGCAGCCGCTCGGCG
This sequence comes from Pseudomonadota bacterium, assembly GCA_023428515.1. The sequence goes on from JAEYXI010000477.1 coordinate 238, forward strand.
CCTCCGATGACGCGGCTTTCCATGGCCACGGCGCCGATCGCCGGCTCATGTAGCAGTTCACTCCGCGACCATTCCAGCATCCGTCGTACCGAGGGCGTCGAGAAGTTCACGCGGCCGTCGACATAAGGGTTCTCGCCGAGGCTCGCGGTGCCGTTGAAGGAAAGGTTCGCTGGCCCGGATTTCAGGCTCGCCGTTACCGGCATCGCTGCTCCGCCGAGGAAGAGCAGCGGATTGGAGGAGCCGAGGTCGAGGGTGAACTGCTCGCCGCGCCATGTTCCGGTAGCCGTCGCGCTCGCCCGCCCGTTCAGCTTCTCCCAGCCGATCTTTCCGGCGAGGCCGGTGGCGATCTCCGTCTCGCCGTCGGCGGAGGCCGCGACGATCCTCCCGTCCGAGAATTCGACGACGCCGAACCCCTCTGTGGGCAGCCGTCCGGTATCGGGCGAGGTACGATTCTCCGCCACGATCTGGCGCGCCGCCTCGATGGCCTCGGCGATCCTCCCTCGACCCGGCAGAACAGGCGTTTCCGCGCCGGCTTCGATCCTGACGGTCGGCCTGATGAAGCGGGCGTGCGAAAAATCGATGTTGCCGGCGAACGCCGCGAAAGGCGACAGTTCGATCTCGACCCGTTCGGCGGCGATGGCGGGCGTCTTGCTGCCGGGAAGCGACAGCGTGACGTCGGTGAGGTTCGCCTGCAGATCGGGCCACACGGTGATCTCCGGCGCCGTGGCGATCGCAACGTCGAGCCCGCTCCATTCGCCCAGCTCATGCGCGATGCGGTCGCGCACCAGGCGTGTCGACGCCGCATATGGCAGGAGCAGCACGGCGAGCACGACAAAGGCCACCGCGACGGCGAGCGCCCACAGGCTGCGTCTCAGCACGGGTGTCGGCATATTGTCAGCTCCGGCCGACCGCCTGATTCGGCGTTCGGCCTGTTCCTTATCACCGCCCGGATTTCCCCAAAACCCTGGGCCGAAGCCATTTCAAGCCTTTATGGCCCGCAGATGGCGTCGGCAAGCCGGTTTCGAGACGCATCTTGCCCCGGCGGAACGCCCTATGCAAAAAGGGCCGACTTTCATACTGGCCTGGAAAGATCCGGTCCGGACCATGAAAAGCGATCGGTAACCAGCGCATTCCGCTTCCATCGGAATGGATCGGGCAGTCGGAGGAGAATTGATGGTTGATGAAGCGCCGCTGTGGGTCCCGTCGCCGGCCCGCATTGCCGAGACGCCGCTGACAGCCTTCATGGTCGAGGCCTCCCGACGGACCGGCAAGACATTCGCCTCCTACGCCGAATTGCATAGCTGGTCGGTCGACAGCCGCACGGACTTCTGGAACCTGGTGTGGGATTTCTGCGGCGTCGTCGGCGAGAAGGGCGAACGCCTGCTTGTCGATGGCGACAAGATGCCAGGCGCGGCCTTCTTCCCCGACGCGCGGCTGAACTTCGCGGAGAACCTGCTGCGCAAGAAAGGCACTTCCGACGCCATCGTCTTCAAGGGCGAGGACAAGGTCCTGCGCCGGCTCTCCTGGGACGAACTCCACGCGCAGGTGTCGCGCCTGCAGCAGCTCTTCATCTCGCTCGGCGTGAGGCAGGGCGACCGTGTCGCGGCGATGATGCCCAACATGCCGGAGGCCGCGATCGGCATGCTTGCCGCCACCTCGATCGGCGCCGTCTGGTCATCGTGCTCGCCCGATTTCGGCGAACAGGGCGTGCTCGACCGTTTCGGCCAGATCGAGCCGGTCGTATTCCTGGCGCCCGACGGCTACTGGTACAACGGCAAGCAGAACGACGTGTCGGCCAAGGTGCAGGCGATCCTGGCCAAGCTGCCTTCAGTGCGTCAGACGATCCTGGTCGATTATCTCGGCACGGCGAGACAGGCGGCGACGGCCATGCCGAATGCGGTATCGCTCGACGATGCGCTGGCGGCTTTCCAGGCGAGGGATGTCACCTTCGAGCGCCTGCCCTTCAACCATCCGCTCGTCATCCTCTTCTCGTCCGGCACGACCGGCATCCCGAAATGCATCGTGCACGGCGCCGGGGGCACGCTGCTGCAGCACATGAAGGAACATCAGTTGCAGGGCGGCATCAAGGATGGCGACCGGCTCTTCTACTTCACCACCTGCGGCTGGATGATGTGGAACTGGCTTATCTCTGGCCTGGCCACGGGTGCGACGCTGTTGCTCTACGACGGCTCGCCCTTCCATCCCGACGGCAACATCCTGTTCGACTACGCGGATGCCGAGAAGATGACCTATTTGGGCACCTCGGCAAAATTCATCGACACGCTCAGGAAGTCGGGGCTGCGGCCGATCGACAGCCATGACCTCTCGACCGTGCGCACGGTTTCCTCCACCGGCTCGCCGCTTTCGCCCGAGGGTTTTGCCTTCGTCTATGACGGCATCAAGAAGGACGTTCACCTTGCCTCCATCTCCGGCGGCACCGACATCGTCTCCTGCTTCGTGCTCGGCGTGCCGATCGAGCCGGTCTGGTCGGGCGAGATCCAGGCGGCCGGCCTCGGCATGGCCGTCGACGTCTGGTACGACGAGTGCAAGCCGGTGCGCGAGCAGAAGGGTGAACTCGTCTGCACACGCGCCTTCCCGTCGATGCCCATCGCCTTCTGGAACGACCCGGACGGCAAGAAATACCACGCCGCCTATTTCGAGCGCTTCGACAATGTCTGGTGCCATGGCGACTTCGCCGAATGGACGAAGCATGGCGGCATGATCATCCACGGACGCTCCGATGCGACGCTCAACCCCGGCGGTGTGCGGATCGGCACGGCCGAGATCTACAACCAGGTCGAGCAGATGCCGGAGATATCCGAGGCGCTCTGCATCGGACAGGATTTCGACGACGACGTGCGCGTCGTGCTGTTTGTAAGGCTTGCCCCAGGCGTCGCGCTGGACGAGGACCTGGAGAAGCGCATCCGCCAGAAAATCCGCACCGGCTGCAGTCCGCGCCATGTTCCGGCCAGGATCGTCGCGGTCGCCGACATCCCGCGCACCAAGTCCGGCAAGATCACCGAACTCGCCGTGCGCGACGTCGTCCATGGCCGCGAGGTGAAGAACAAGGAAGCGCTCGCCAATCCGCAGGCGCTGGAGCTTTTTCGCGACCTCGAAGCGTTGCGCAGCTAGGGCGTGCGAGGAGGCAGTGGCGGCCCTGCAGCCGGCTCGAACACGATCCATTTTCGGCCAGAAATCCCGGAAATCCGGGCTTTTCCTGGTTAAGAATCAGTAACTGCTAAATTTACCTAGATTTCATGAGTGGTACACATTCGTAAAGATTCTTGGCGCCCGGTAAGGAGTTGTTAACTCCCGCGCGCCGATAGTCGCGTCAACTTGAGGGAGAAATCCCGCTCCTCACGATCCCCCGAGGAGGCGACATTCGCTCAAGCCCCGTTGTCACAGCAATCTCAACTTCAAGGCGCCTCCAGGCGCCTTTTTCTTTGGCGCATCCTCGCCCCTTCATCGGGATGAGGATGCGCCTGGCAGGGGGGCGGCAAGCCCCCCTTCTCGTCACTGCTCCACGATTTTGGTCGGATGCTCGAGCAGGCTGAAGTCGTAGCCTTCGCAGGTGATGTCGGGATTGGTCGGACTGAACATGCCGTTCGGGTTGTCCTTGAACAGCCAGGCATGCAGGTCGTAATGCACGAAGCCTTGCGGGATGAGCGGCTCGTGCCCCTCCATCGGCCCCTGGAACGGCTGCCCCATCAGCACCGGACGTTCCTTGGCTACGGTCACCGGAACCAGCCATTCCGCCGCCACCAGTTGCAGCTTGCCGTCCACCGGCTCGTAGATCAGCACGTTCGGCTTCTTCGGATCGAGCGGCCCCTGGACCGTCAGGTTGACGAAGTGGATGCCCATCCCGCCTTTCGGATACTCCATGTGTCCCGCCATCTTCATGCCGTCGTAGTGGACGCATCCAACGGTCGACAGATAGAGGTCGCGCACGGCGACATAGGGATCCTTGTATTTGGCGAGCGCCTCGCGGATGGCGTCCAGTTCGGCCTTGCTCGGCTCCTGGGCGCCGGCGCTGATGGGTGCTGTGATCGAAAGTCCTGCGAGCGCGACCGCGACTGCGCAAGCGATTTGCCCGGCATTCATTGCATCCCTCCCATGTAGCGTTGAGACAGACTGCACTGCAGAAAGCAGCCGACTGTCGCTCCGAACGGGAAGATTGTAAATTAGCCGGCCGGAATATATCAGAGGCTGGCTTCGCGGTCCTTGGCCAGCGCGCCCGACAGAAGCAGCACCGGCACCAGCGCCGTCAGGATGATGACGATCGCCGCCGCAGCACCTTCCTGCGGCGCGCTGCGCGACGCATTCTCGTAGACATGGGTGGCGAGGGTAGAGAAACCGAAGGGGCGGAGCAGGATCGTCGCCGACAATTCCTTGGTGGTGTCGACGAATACCAGCACCGCCGCCGTCAGGATCGCCGGCTTCAGGAGCGGCAGCAGCACCGAGGCGGCACTCTGGCCAGGCGTACGGCCGAGGCTGCGCGCGGCTTCGTCGAGATGGCCCGGAAGCTTCTCAAGCCCGGAGCGGATCGCGCCTTCGGCGAGCGCGACGAAGCGGATCGAGCAGGCGAGGATGACGCCGGCCGCCGAGCCGGTCAGCAGCAGGCCGGTCGAATGGTCGAAATACTGGCGGAAGAAGGCGTCGATACCATTGTCGAATCGCGCCAGCACGAAGAGCAGGCCGAGGCCGAGGATGCCGCCGGGCAGCGCGTAGCCGATCGAGGCGAGCCTGACCGTCGCGGTGACGCCATGCGAGCGCGATAGCCTGACAGCATTGAGCAGGAAAAGCGCCAGCGTCACCGTCAGCACCGCGGTACAGCCCGCCGTCATCACGCTGTTGAGGAAGGCGTCGACGAGGTCCGGTGAGGTGAACTGATCGAGCCGGCGCGACGCGTAGTCGCCGAACACATAGACCGGCACGCCGAAGCCCGAGAGCACCGGCAGCGCCGTCAGGACCGTCGCCAACGGCCCCCACATCCCCCTGAGCGCGACGCGCGGCGGATGCGCCTTCATGTGCGTGGCGCGGCCGGTGTGGAAGCGGCGGCTCGATCGCGCCCACTGTTC
>JAEYXI010000487.1 GCA_023428515.1 Pseudomonadota bacterium
CTGGTGGAACTGTTCCCCACCCGCATCCGCTATACCTCCATGTCGCTGCCGTACCACATCGGCAACGGCTGGTTCGGTGGCCTGCTTCCGGCGACGGTGTTCGCCATGAGCGCGGCCCGCGGCGACATCTATTTCGGCCTCTGGTATCCGATCGCCATCGCAGCGATGTCGCTGGTCATCGGCATGATCTTCGTCAAGGATACGCTCGGAACCGACCTGAATACGAAAGAGTGACGGCCGATAGACCATAGGCTCACCAAGAAAGGCCCGGTGCATAGCGCCGGGCCTTTTCCATTCCGGAAGAGATGGTCCCACCGGTTTGCTTCGGCCTGGGTGAGGGCGTTGTAACTGGACCGTATCCGCGTGGCCGGCTCCCCGGCGCTACCCCGCAACAATCAATATTTATCGATGCATCCGACGCTTCAGCAGTGTTGGAGGCGCGGTTCAGCCGGGCTGCGGAGGAAGACATGATCGAAGACGTGCGCGGGCGCATCGAATACGACGAACATGGGTCGGGTCCTGCGCTGGTAATGGTGCCGGGATCGTGCAGCACCGGCGCCGCCTGGCGGCCCGTCATGAAGCTGCTCGACGGCAAGTTCCGCTTCGTGACGACGAGCCTTCTCGGCTACGGCGCGACCGCGGAGCGCAGGACAGACGCCGACGCTTCCGTTGAGCACGAGGCCGAGGTGCTGGAGGCCGTGATCGGCAGGGCCGGTGGCAAGGTTCATCTCGTCGGCCATTCCTTCGGCGGAGCGGTGGCGCTCATCGTGGCCATGCGCAAGCGGGTACCGATCGCCAGCCTCACCGTGCTCGAAGCGCCGCTTCCCTCGCTGCTCAGCCATTTTCGCGAGGATGCGCATTACAATGCCTTCCGCGACATGACCGGCGCTTATTTTGCCGCGTGGCGCGGCGGCGATCCCGAGGCGATCCGGATGATGATCGACTTCTACGGAGGCGAGGGAACCTATGCTTCCTGGCCGGAGCGCGTGCGCGCCTACGCCGTCGAGACGACGCCAGTCAACCTGCGCGACTGGGCCAGCGCCTATGAGGAGGCGCTCTCGCCGGACATGCTCTCGAAGATCGACGTGCCGGTCGCCATTGCTGTCGGCGCACAGAGCCATCCGGCGATCTGCCGCGCCAACGGCCTTGTCGCCATGTCGATCAAGGCCGCGACGTTCAAGACAATCGGCGGCGCTGCGCACTTCATGATCTCGACGCATCCGGCACAGGTTGCCGAGTTGATAGAAGCCAATGTGCGGGCGGCGGAAGCGGGTCAGGAATGCCCGGTTGTACCAACGGAAACGGCGCAAGCCTGCTGTCGCTGAAGCACGGCAGACGGATCGAAGGACCGGCGATTGTGCTCGCTATATTAGCCATAGGTGATATGATTGGTTGTCGCGCAGCGCCCTCCTTGAGGCCCGCGACGATCGCCGGACGGCGATCAAGGCTTTTCCTCGTCGACAAAGCCATGGGAGGTTCACATGAAAGCACGTGATTTCCTGCCGCGCGCGGGAGCGGCAACGCTTGCCTTCGCCGGGTTCGGCGCAGGCGCCGCGATTGCGTTCGTAGGCGACGGTTCAGATGCGGCACGGCTGCGCGAGGCGGCGGCTGCCGAATTACGGAAGGCCGCGCATTGCCTTGTCGCTGCCGTCTCGCCTGATCTGCAGGATACTGCGGCAGTGAAGGCCTATGAAGAAGGCGACGTGCCGCTGTGGAATGATCTCGGCTCGTTGACCTACCCGATCAGCACGACGAACGCTGAAGCGCAGGCCTATTTCGATCAGGGGCTCAAGCTCGCGGCGAACTTCAATCATGCCGAGGCGCAGCGCTCTTTCCGCAAGGCCCAGCGTCTCGATCCGGACTGCGCACTCTGTTTCCTTGGCGAGGCGTTGATCCTCGGACCCAACATCAACGTGCCGATGGCGCCTGAGGCGAATGGGCCGGCGCTGAAGGCATTGCAGAAGGCGCAGGCCCTGGCGGGGAACGCGACCGACAAGGAGAAGGGGCTGATCGAGGCTGTAGCGACGCGCTATTCGGGCGACCCGAAGGCGGAGCGGCCGAAGCTCGACGCGGCTTTCGCAGATGCGACATCGGCGCTGTCAGACAAATATCCCGACGACCTTCTGCTGGCGGTGATCGCTGCGGAAGCGGGCATGGATACCCAGCCCTGGGATTATTGGGAGCCCGGCGGCAAGGAGCCGAAGGGCCGCGGCGCCGACATCCAGAGGCGTCTCGAGGCGGTTCTGGCGAAGAGTCCGAACGATCCTTGGGCGATGCATCTCTATATCCATTTCGTCGAGGCTTCCGACCGCCCCGAACGCGGTGAGCCTTATGCCGATCGCCTTGCCGCGCTGATGCCCGGAGCAGGGCACATCGTGCACATGCCGAGCCATATCTACTACCGGATCGGTCGCTACGCGGACTCGCTCGATGCGAACAAGGCGGCGTCCAAGGTTGACGAAAGCTACATCACCCAGACCGGCGCGGTGGGGGTCTATCCGATCGGCTACTATTCCCACAACATCCACTTCGTACTCGTGTCGGCTGCGCTGCTCGGCGAAAAGGCCACCGTCCTCGAACAGGCCGACAAGCTCGACAAATGGCTGAGCAACGAGGTCGCGACGGCAATACCGATCGCCCAGCCGGTCAAGGCGGCGCCATACTTTGCCTGGGCGCAATATGCCGACCCGGACACGGTGCTCGCACTGCCTGATCCTCCTGGCGCACCGCCCTATGTAAAGGCGATGTGGCACTATGCGCGGGGAACCGCTCTTGCGACGAAGAAGGATGTCGCAGCAGCTCGTGCCGAGGCGGGTGCCATCCAGAAGATACTGACGGAGACTGACTGGTCGACGCTCGACGCCTGGGCAATCCCGGCGCGGCCCGTGCTTGAAGTCGCCGGCGCCGTGGTGCTTGCCCGAGCCGCTCAAGCGGAAGACAATCAACAAGCTGCCGTCGAACTCTTAACGAAAGCTGCCGCGGCGCAGGATGCCATTCCTTATATGGAGCCACCGTTCTGGTATTATCCGGTGAGGCAGTCGCTCGGCGCCGCGCTTCTGGCGACCGGCCGTCCGGATGACGCCAAGAAGGAATTCCAGATGGCGCTGGAACGCGAGCGAAGCAGCGCCTGGGCTCTCTATGGGTTGAAGGAAGCAGCCAAGGCCAAGGGCGACGCGCTGGCCGAACAGAATGCTTCCGACGAACTTTCCAAAGCTTGGCGGGGCGATCCTGCGATGCTCACCCTTGGGCGACTGTAGGCACGCCCGGCTATCCGCCTGGTTTAAAACCCCGGCGCATCCGCCGGGGTTTTATTGCGGATCGGGTGCCTGCCGCAGCAGCCACGATGAGAAAGCTTTCATCGCACCGGTCGTGACCTTGGTCTGCAGCTTGGTGAGCCAGTAGCTTCCCTTTGAAATCGAGGCCGGGAACGGCTGGACGATTGTTCCAGAGGCGAGCAGCCTCGGAAACATGAGCGGAGGCGCCAGCGCGACGCCGGCGCCTTGCGCCGCCGCCTCCATCATCGTCATGGAGGAATCGAACACGATCCCTCTCAGCGGTGATGAAGGGGTTTTGAGCCCAGCCGCTGCGAACCAGTCCGGCCATTCGTCGTTTCGGTATGACCGAAGCAGAGTGTATCGGGTGATGTCTTCTGGCGACGAAAGACCTGCCGCTATTTCGGGAGTACAGAGTACGGACAGCGGTGCTTCAAAAAGCTCGACGGCATCCAGCCCATGCCATGCGCCGGTTCCAAACCGGATGGAATAGTCCAGACCTTCGGCGGCGATGTCGACCCGGTTGTTGTTGGTCGACAGTCTGACATCGACGAAAGGCGCTTCGTTCCTAAAACTTTGCAAGCGCGGTAGAAGCCAGCCCACGGCGAATGTTCCGACAGCACCGAGCGCCAGCACCTCCCTGATGTGACCGTCCTCGAAGCGATCCAGGGCATCCCCGATCCGGTCGAATGAATCGCGGACGACCGGAAGCAGAGCCTGCCCCTCTTCCGTCACCATCAGGCCACGAGGCAGTCGCCTGAAAAGGGAGACGTTCAACGTTTCCTCGAGATGTTTGACTTGATGGCTGACCGCCGCTTGCGTGACGCAGAGTTCGATCGCCGCACGGGTAAAACTGAGATGGCGGGCCGAAGCCTCGAAAGCACGCAAAGCGTTGAGCGGAAGTCTCTGGCGGTCCATGGCACAAATGAGTTTTTCTAATGGCTGTCGCTACATTTCATCGTTTGCGAGTTCGGTCCAGCTTGAATTACCAGTCGCCGGACAGGCGGATCGGGGTTCGGAGACAATAGGACATGAGAAAAATATTGGTATTCGCTGCCGGCATCAGCGTCGCTGCCGGCATAATGTCGTCGCCTGCCGCCCGGGCGGAGCAACCTGCTGCCTGGTCGGAACCGACGAAGCCGTTCAAGATCGTGGACGACATCTACTATGTGGGGACAAAGGGGCTTGCGTCCTACCTGATCGTGTCAGACGGCGAAGCAATCCTTCTCGACGGCACACTCGAGGAGAATGTCGGCTACATCGAACAAAACATCCAATCGCTCGGCTTCAAGGTCGAAGACGTGAAGATCATCATCAACACGCATGCTCATTACGACCACGCCGCGGGGATTGCCGGACTGAAACGTGATACCGGCGCGAAAGTTATGGCAATGGAACAAGAGCGTTCGGCGCTGGAAAGCGGAAGGCACGAGGGCGACAACATTTATGGGGCGACACGTTTCCCGGCAGTCAAGGTCGACCGCGTCCTGCATGATGGCGACACGATTTCGGTAGGCAGCGTCACGATGACCGCAACACTGACGCCGGGCCACACAAAGGGCTGCACCACCTGGTCAATGAGCGCCAAGGATGGAGCAGCCACGCGGCAGGTGGTGTTTCCGTGCAGCTTGACGGTCGCCGGAAACAAGCTCGTCGGCAATGCCGGTCATCCTGCGATCGTCGAGGACTATGAAAAAAGCTTCGAGATCGTGAAGTCGATGAAGGCCGACGTCGTTCTGCCCGCCCACCCGGAGTTCGGCGATCTCTTTGGCCGGAAAGCGAAGCGGGATGCGGGCGACGAGGACGCGTTCGTGGATCGAGGACTATTGCGAAAGCTGGCCGACACGTCCCGCGCGGCTTTCGAGAAAGAACTCAAAGCGGCGCAGAAGTGAAAATCGGACTTCAGAGAAAAGCCCGGGCGTCATCGCCCGGGC
>JAEYXI010000119.1 GCA_023428515.1 Pseudomonadota bacterium
AGGCCCCAGGCGCCGCGCGAAAAGGAGAGGAAGATGCCGGCGACGACGATGAGCAGCGGTACGGCGTAGAGCACCATCTTCGCGGGATTGCCGGTCAGAACGAGGTAGAGCAGGTAGATGCCCGGCAGCGCGAGGAATGGACCGAACACGTTCGGGTCCTGGAAGGCGCCGGCGGCGCGTTCGAACTTCGTGAACATCTCCGCGCCCGGCATGAGACCGAAATAACCGATGATGCCGAGCGTTGAGGTGATCACCGCCGCCGCGATCCAGGCATTGAAGATGAGGCGGTAGAGCGACGGCTGCGCTTCCGTCACGGCCGCGAAGAAGACCGCCGTGAACGCCAGGAACAGCGATACGGCGAGATAGAGCGGCGTGTCCATCAGGTTGGACATCTGCGTCATCGAGATCATGCCGCCGATATTGAACAGCACGAGCAGCACGAGCAGCGGCGCGATCGGCCGCGAGATGCGCAGGCCGAACAGTGCCCAGATGGCGATCAGGCCCGCCATATAGATTTCGTAGGGCGCCGGCTCGCGAACGACGAAGCCGGAGAGAAAGATGCCGAGCACGACGGCGGCCGACGAGATCAACTGGACGAGCTTGGCGTTGACCGCGCCTGCCGGCAGCTCATGCGTGACCGCGCTCAATAGGCGTTTTCCGTGTTGAGCAGGCGGACCGGCGTCAGGAAGAGGATTTCGAGATCGAACCAGAGCGACCAGTTCTCGATGTAGTAGAGGTCGTATTCGGTGCGCATCTTGATCTTCTCGTCGGTATCCATCTCGCCGCGCCAGCCATTGATCTGCGCCCAGCCGGTGACGCCCGGCTTGACGCGGTGGCGGGCGAAATAGCCGTCGACCACCTCGTTGTAGAGGAGGTTGTGCGACTGGGCGGCGACGGCGTGCGGACGCGGACCGACCAGCGACAGGGAGCCGAACAGCGCGTTGAAGAATTGCGGCAGTTCGTCGATCGATGTCTTGCGGATGAAGCGGCCGACACGCGTGACGCGCGGATCACCCTTGGTGACGGGCCGGATCGCAGTCGGGTCGGCCTGGTCGGTGTACATCGAGCGGAACTTGTAGACCTCGATGACCTCGTTGTTGAAGCCGTGGCGCTTCTGCTTGAAGAGCACCGGCCCCTTGCTGTCGAGCTTGATGGCGAGGGCCGTGGCGATCATCACCGGCGACAAGAGGACGATGCCGACGAGGCTGAATACCACGTCGAAGATGCGCTTCGCGACCGAATCCCAGTCGTTGATCGGCCTGTCGAAGATATCGAGCATCGGCACAGAGCCGATATAGGAGTAGGAGCGGGGACGGAACTGAAGCTGGTGGGTGTGCGCCGAGAGGCGGATGTCGATCGGAAGCACCCAAAGTTTCTTCAGCAGCGAAAGGACGCGGGTCTCGGCCGTCAGCGGCAGCGACACGATCAGCATGTCGATGCGCGCGATGCGGGCGAACTCGATCAGTTCGGAGATGTTGCCGAGCTTCGGGTAGCCTGCGACCAGCGGCGGCGAGCGGCGGTCGTCGCGGTCATCGAAGATGCCGCAGATGCGGATGTCGTTATAGGGCTGCTGCTCGATCGAGCGGATCAGGGTCTCGGCTGCCTTGCCGCCGCCCACGATGACGGCGCGCCTCTCTATCCTGCCGTTGCGCGCCCACCGCTTGATCATATGCGCAAGCAGCAATCTGAAACCGATGAGCAGCACCAGCCCGACCAGGAACCAGCCGCCGAACCAGACGCGCGAGAAGTCGTCGGCAAGCTTGAGGAAGAAGCCGGCGACGGCGAAAAGCGCCAGCGTCCCCGCCCACACCGTTGCGATGCGAGTGATGTTCGGCACCGGCCGCATCGTCGCCGAAAGCTGGTAGCAGTCGGTGACGTCGAGAAAGACGATTGTCAGCAGCGACGCCAGCACGATCACGGCAGGATAATGCCAGTCGAGTTCGGTCCCCAGCCCGACGTAGTAGACGAACAGCAATGCGCCGGAGATGACGAGCAGCGCGAGTTCGACCAGGCGGAGCACGCCGGTGACCATGATGGGGGACATGGTGTCGCGCCGATACTGCGCTGCGACTTGCCTGGCGGTCTCGTTGAGTTGGCCCGGCTGGCTTCCCGCCTGGCCCTTGTCGCCTTCGTGCTTGCGCACCGCTTCCGCGGAGAAGCGGCTCGGAGGCTCTATCCTGTTCATTGGCTGCTGCCGACCCGTGCGTTCGGGGTTCCCTAGCACGAGATAGCTAAGAAAGCCTTGAATGGCTTTATGGCATTCGATTGGCAGGTTCGCCTAGCGCTTGAGTGCGGCGAAGTAGGCCTTTTCGATCTCGGCCGCCATCACTGTGGCGCCGAAGCGTGCCTCGAGTTCGGCGGCATCGGGCATCTGCGCGGCGAAGGAAGCGGGGTCGGCGAGCGCGCCGGCCATCCTTCCGGCAAGCTCGCCCGCGTCCGGACGTACGATCGCGGCGGAACCGGAGCCGAAGATTTCTGGTATGCCGCCGACCGCCGTGGCGATCATCGGTTTTCCAGCCGCCAGCGCCTCGAGGACGATGTAGGGCATCGCCTCGGCGCGCGACGGGACGACGACGATGGCTGCCAGCGCGAAGGCCTGCCTCGCCGGCATGGGTTTCAGGAAGCGCACGCGATCCTCCAGCCCCAGCCGCTGGACTTGAGCTTTGTAACGGGGGAGATGCTCGCCATCGCCGACCATGACCGCGGTGACTGTGCGCCCGAGCAGTATCTCCGTCCGGGCCAGCGCGTCGATGAACAGGTCTGGCCCCTTCAGGTCGCGCATCATGCCTATATAAAGGAAATCGGCGGCACCAGGTGGCGCCGTGCCTCTTTCGAATTAGGGCGCGCGCAGGC
>JAEYXI010000526.1 GCA_023428515.1 Pseudomonadota bacterium
ATCACGACGGCATGATGCTGGGTCGCCGCCGGCTCGGGCGCCGGCGCCGGCCTGGCGTCGCGGTTCTGCAGCGCGGAGAAGCGGCTGGTCATGCCGACTTCCTCAACAGGCCGCGGCCGACGTCGAACAGCGAGCGCGACTTCTTCGGTGCGGCGACCGCTTCTTCCGGCAGGATGATGCGCTTCAGGTCGTTGATGACATTGGCGTTGGGATCGACCTCCTGCAACGGCACGCCACGATCGACCGCCTCGCGCACCAGCCGGTAGTTGATCGCGATGCCGCCGACGAAATGGTCGCCGAGGATTTCCTCGACATCGGCCTGCTTGATGCCGTTCTCGAACATGCGCTGCTCGAAGCGGTTGATGATGACGTTCGGCTTCACCTCCTTGCCAACCGTCTCGTAGATCGCCTGGATGAGCCGCTGCGTGTGGCGCAGGCACGGCACGGTCATCTCGGACACGACATAGAGCTTGTTCGAGCCGAGCAGCACCGTCTCCGTCCACGGGAACCAGGTGCGCGGCATGTCGATCACGACATTGTCGAAATAGGCCGAGACGAGGTCGAGCATGCGCACCACCACGTCGGCGTTGAAGGAACGCATCTCCGACGGGCGCGTCGGTGCGGCGAGCACGCAGAGCCCGCTCGAATGCTTGGACAGCATCACGTCGAGCAGCTGGCGATCGAGGCGCTCCGGCTGGTTCTCGATCTCGGTGATGTCGAAGCGCGGCTCGAGGTCGAGATATTCCGCGCACGCGCCTTGCTGGAAGTTGAGGTCGACCACGCAGGTGGACGCCCCGCGCGTCACCGAATGGTGCAGCTGGAACGCTGTCTGCAGCGTCAGCGTCGTGCAGCCGACACCGCCGGCGGCCGGCATGAAGGTGTAGATCTGCGATTCCGTGTTGTCTTCGCGCCCCGGTCCCTGCAGCACGCGGATGCAGGAGCGCACCAGGTCGGCTGTGGTCAACGGCTTCACCAGGAAGTCCGCCACCTGCAATTGCACGAGGATGCGGACCGCCGCGGCGCTGAATTCCTGCGTCACCACCAGGATGGGCGCCCTGCCCTCCAGCCGGCGCGTGATGCGCTGCAGCGCCTCGATCTCCTCGAGCCTGGCCGCATCCATGTCGATGATGACTGCGTCGCAGCCGGCTTCCTGGATCTCGCCGCGCAGTTCGACGACGCTCTTCTCCACCGTCGTGAGCTGGATCAGGTCGGACGATGCGAACGCCGCCCTGCTGTCCTGCACGAAGGTCTTGTCGGTCGAAACGAGGACGATCCGCTTGATCTTGCTGGAAGTAGCCATGTTCTTTCCGCCCGCCTGGTCAGTTGCCGTCGCCGGTCGTCTGCGACTGCTGGCCGCTGGTGGCAGCAGCGCCGACGGCGGCCGTGCCGCGCTCGGCGGGCACCCGCAGCCGCGTGTCCTCCACGCCGTATTGCCAGGGATCGACCATCTGCATCACCGAGTTCGCCGCCATGGCGTTGCCGGCGCTGTCGGTCAGGCCGTCGGCGCGGCGGTATTCGTCGCTCATGCAGCCTGCGCCGAGACCCGCCAGGCCGATCAGCAGCGCCAGTTTCGCCCGTGCCCGCATCAAGTTGTTCGTCCGCATGGCGTCATTCCCCCGGCAGGTCGAGGATGTGGCCCGCGCCGACTTGCGCTGCGACCATGCCCGGCTTGGTGAGGGGCGCTCCGGCGTCCGAGACCTTCACTTCCTCGGTATTGCCCAGGAAGAAATCCACATTGCTCGCCGGGACCGACTCGTCCGTTGGCAGCCTCGGCTTCTTCGAGGGATCGATCGGCTTCACCAGATAGGGCGTGACGATGATCACGAGATCGGTTTCGCGCCGCTGGTATGCCTTCGAGGAGAACAGCGGCCCGAGCACCGGCAGCTTGCCCAACCCCGGGACGGCCTGGTTGATCATGTTGTTCTCGGTCTGCAGCAGGCCCGCCATCATGAAGCTCTGGCCGTTCTTCAGGTCGACCGAAGTCTGCGCTCGCCGCACGACAAAGCCGGGTACCGAGATGCCGTTGCCGAGCGCGACGGAGGCCGACTTGTCGACCGACGAAACCTCCGGCGCGATGTCCAGCGCGATCAGGCCGTCCGCAAGCACGGTCGGCGTGAATTCGAGGCCGACGCCGAACTTCTTGTAGTCGACCGTGACCTGTCCCTCGTCGCCGGCGATCGGGATCGGGACCTCGCCGCCGGCCAGGAAGCTCGCCTTCTGGCCCGAGCGCGCGATCAGGTTCGGCTGAGCCAGACGCCTGGCCAGCCCGCGATCCTCGAGCGCCTTGATGGCGATGTCGATGGAGAGGCCGTTCGACAGGAGCCGGCCGATGATCTCGCCGGTCCCGGCCTCCGGTATCTTTCCCGGCTCCAGGATGACGCTGCGCCCGTCAAAACCGTAGGCAAAGTTAGCGGCGTACTTCGCGCCGAGTTCCTGGCCGACCTGGCGGTTGATCTCGACGAAACGGACGTTGAGCTGCACCTGCTGCGACGAGCTGATGTTGACCGAGTTGATCACCTCCTCCTGGCCGGAGAAGTTGCTGGCGATCTTCGATGCCTTGTCGGCGGCCACCTGGTCGTTGGCGGAGCCCGACAGCACGACGCGGCCGTTAGCGGAACTTACCTTGATGTCCTCGCCGCCCGGCACGCTGTTGCGGATGGTCGAGGCCAGGCGATCGGTGTCGAGCGTGACCTCGACGTCGAGCGTGCCGACCAGTTGCTTGTTCTCGTCGAAGAGCGCGATGCCGGTCGTGCCGAGATTGTTGCCGAGCACGTAGAAGGACGAGTCGGTCAGCGGATTGACGTTGGCGACCTCGGGATCGCCGATGACGATCTCGTAGAACGGCACGCTGGTCTTGATCGTCCTCGGCTTTCCCTTGGCGATCTTGATCGACGTGTTCCTGCTCGCGGAGACATGGATCACGTCGTTCGCGGCAGCGCTTGCCGTGGCGAGAATGCCGCCCATCCCCACCGAAGCGGCAAGCACCGACATTGCCAGTGCAAATGCGCGCCGTCTCGTCTTCCCCGTCCAGGCAAACATGTCTTTGTCCCCAAGTACCGCCACTGGCCCGGTGTCCCCGCCTGGCCTTAGTTAGTTCAACGTCCCGCCATTCGTTTTCGGCCGGTCTTCCGGCTTGACGACCTGGTAGGATTCCGGTTTCAAGCCGCGCGTCACGATCACCGTCTTGAATTTCGGCCCTTCCGGCTCCGCCGTCATCGTCCCGAACAGCCCGCCTACGGCTTCCGCGGCCCCCGCGACCGAACCGCCGAAGGAGGAGATCGTCGTCACGCCGTCGCCCGCCGCGCCGGCGTCGTTGGAGGAGCGCAGCGACAAGGAGAGCGCACCGACATTGCGCGCCAGCGCGATCTTCCTGGCGCCCTCGACGCTCACCTCGAGCGTCACCGAATTGACGACCTGCGGGCTGGTCTGGCGCTCGTCCGCACCTTGGCCGACCGTCAGCACCTTGGCGTTCTCCACCACCACCTCGGTGGTGATCGTCGAGCCCGCCGCCCCTGCCGCGTTCTCCGACACTTCCTGGATGGCGCCTGCGTCGCGCGTCAGCACGATGTCGACGCGGTCGCCTGGCGTGATGAAGCCGCCAACGCCGGCGATCTCGTCGGTCTTGATGGTGACGGCGCGCATGCCCGGCGAAAGCAGGTTGGAAAGCGTGGCGCGGCCATTGGCGCCCGAAAGCTTCGCCAGCAGCACCGGCTCGCTCGTCTCGATCGGCGACAGCACGACGCGCGAACCGTCCGCAAAAAGCTCGTCGATCGAGCCGACAGCGCCCTCAGGCAGATTGTCCTGCGGCCACGGGATTTCGCTCAACTGCGCGCGGTCGAGCTCCATGCCGAAGCGCAACGGCGCCGCGGCCACGACAATGGACTTGAACTCGATCTTCGGCCCGTCCGGGACCGGCACGCTGACCTCGATCGGATCGATGCGCTGGTTCGCCGCGCTTTTGACCCAGAGATCGGCGGCAAATATCGAAATCGCGCCGAAAACGGCGGCGATGCCGATCATCGTCACAGCCTTGCCCCGCACCCCGAAAACCCCTGTATTGCCTGTTCTTTTGTTATTGGGGTCAGGCTACGTTGCTTTGTTAAAGATTCAGGAATCGGGCCGCGCCTAGGGGCTTCATTTCGGCGGTGTTGGTTATCGAATGGTTTGGATTGAAGAGAGGTTTTCAATTCAAATGCCGGCCCGGGCATCATGATCGCGCGGGTCGCCATGGCCGTCGCCCTGTCTTTCCTGGCGGGCTTCGTCGACGCCCTGGGCTTCATGCATCTGGGCGGCTATTTCGTCTCCTTCATGAGCGGCAACTCGACCCAGATGGCGGCCGTGCTGCCGGACGGCCTTGCCGGCGCCGTCCTTCCGGCCGCGCTGGTCTGCCTCTTCGTTCTCGGCGTCATGGTCGGCACGCTGGTGGAACAGCGCGTTTCCACGGCGCTCGGCCTGCTCATCCTGGCGGCGCTGCTCGGCATTGCGACCGCGCTTGCCGCGATGAGGCTGGACGACGCCGCGATCATGGTCACGCCCTTTGTCATGGGCGCCATCAACACCGTCTTGCGGTCCGGCCAGGGCGCCATGGCCGTCACCTACATGACCGGCAATCTGGTCAAGCTCGGGCAAACGATCGTCACGGCCTTCCAGGGCGGTCCGCGCTGGGCCTGGCTGCCTTATTTCCTGCTGTGGCTCGGCCTGCTTTCTGGCGCGGTCTGCGGAGCGCTCGCCTATGGCGAAATGGGGCTTGTCGCCTTGTGGCTGCCCGCAGCCGGCCTTATTGGCTTGGCATTCATGAAGCTAGCGCCTAGATAGAGCCCCCGACTGCCGAACGGAACGGGAACTCTGTTCTTCACACGGCTCTCCGTGGCAGTATCCAACCCTGATTCGCTGACTTGAAAAAACCCATGGACGACAGAGACGACCTCTTTTCCCGCACGGAAAAACCCGCGTCGCGCGCCGCATCCCGGCCGCTCGACCCCATCCTGCAGGCGGCCAACAAGCGCAGCACCCAATCAAGTAGCTCGGCCAAGGACGGCAGCGAGGGCTATTCGGCGGCCGATATCGAGGTGCTGGAAGGGCTGGAGCCTGTCCGCCGCCGTCCCGGCATGTATATCGGTGGCACCGACGAGAAGGCGCTGCACCACCTCTTCGCCGAGGTGATCGACAACTCGATGGACGAGGCGGTCGCCGGCCACGCCACCTTCATCGACGTCGAGCTTTCGGCCGACGGCTTCCTCACCGTCACCGACAATGGCCGCGGCATCCCGGTCGATCCGCACCCGAAATTCCCGAAGAAATCCGCGCTCGAAGTCATCATGTGCACGCTGCATGCCGGCGGCAAGTTCGACTCGAAAGTCTACGAGACCTCGGGCGGCCTGCACGGCGTCGGCGTCTCTGTCGTCAACGCGCTGTCCGACAGCCTCGAGGTCGAGGTCGCGCGCGGTCGCCAGCTCTACCGCATGCGCTTCGCCCGCGGCATCCCACAAGGCAAGCTGGAGCAGCTCGGCGAGGTGCACAACCGCCGCGGCACGCGCACGCGCTTCCATCCCGACCCAGACATCTTCGGCAAAAACGCCCATTTCGAGCCGGCGCGGCTCTACCGCATGGCGCGCTCGAAGGCCTATCTCTTCGGCGGCGTCGAGATCCGCTGGTACTGCGACCCGAAACTCCTCAAGGAAAAGGACGAGACGCCGGAAAAGGCGGTCTTCCATTTCCCCGGCGGCCTGAAGGATTATCTCGCAGCCCAGCTCGGCTCGGAATTCCAGGTCACGCGCGAGATTTTCGCGGGAAAAAGTGAGAAGCAGGGCGGCCACGGCTCGGTCGAGTGGGCCGTCACCTGGTACGGCGGCGACGGCTTCCTCAATTCCTACTGCAACACCATCCCGACCCATGAAGGCGGCACGCACGAGGCCGGTCTGCGCAACGTGCTGCTGCGCGGCCTGCGCGCCTATGCCGACCTGATCGGCAACAAGCGCGCCTCGATCCTCACCAGCGACGACGTGATGATCTCGGCGGCCGGCATGCTGTCCGTCTTCATCCGCGAGCCGGAATTCGTCGGCCAGACCAAGGACAGGCTGGCGACGACGGAGGCGATCCGCATCGTCGACGCCGCCATCCGCGATCCGTTCGACCACTGGCTGGCCGACAATCCGCAGGAGGCCTCGAAACTCCTCGACTGGGTGATCCAGCGCGCCGACGAGCGCGTGCGCCGCCGCCAGGAGAAGGAGGTCAGCCGCAAGTCGGCCGTGCGCAAGCTGCGCC
>JAEYXI010000531.1 GCA_023428515.1 Pseudomonadota bacterium
GCGAATATCTTTCCCTGCGAGGTTGCTGGCGTCGAGAATGACGTTGCCACGGTGAAGCTCGATAGCCTGACGCTGAAGCTTCCTGCACGCGGCTTCGGCCCAGGCCCGGCGAAGCTCGCCGCACGGCCGAACCGCCTCGTCCTTCATCCAGCGGGTACCGGGAACACGCTGCCTGCGACGATCGAGAAGGCGACCTATGTCGGCAGCCACCTCGAATTCATCCTGTCGACATCGCTCGGCAACGCCTTCGTCGTGTCGCCCGACGTCGATGCGCCCTTCGAGGCCGGCCAGGCCGTCGGCCTCGGCTTCCCGGCACGAGGGCCTGTGCTCATCTCGGCGTAGGAGAAAAAATCAGCCTTTGAGACCGAACGGTCCGGCACAGAGCGCATAGATCTCGTCGAAGACGTCAACGCCCCCCGCGACCACCACCGTCCCCTGCGACAGCACGGTCTGCGAATCCGGCTCGATGATCCGGCCGCCCGCTTCCTCGATCAGAAGAAGACCCGCGATGCAGTCCCACGCATTCATGTGGTTCTCGATGTAGCCGATCAGCCTGCCCGACGCGACATAGGCGAGCATGAGGGCGCCCGACGCGTTGCGGAAGAACACACCGCCCTTGCCGAGCAGGTCCTTGATGATGCCGGGCACGGCAAGGGTTTCGCGGCGATTGGAGAAGCCGACACCGAGCGAGCCGTCGCCGAGGCTTTTCGAGACGCTCGCCTTGATCGGCTTGCCGTTGAGAAAGGCACCGCCGCCCTTCTCGCCGTAAAAGGTCTCGCCGGTCGAAGGCTCGTGGATCACGCCGGTGACCGTCACCCCATCCTTGGCGCAGGCGATCACCACGCACCAGGCCGGAATGGCCTTCACGAAATTCGCCGTGCCGTCGATCGGATCGATCACCCAGTCGTAGCCGGTCGAGCCCTTCTTCGGCGCATGCTCCTCGCCGACAATGCCGTCGTCCGGATAGACCTTGGCGATCTCGGCGCGGACGAACAGTTCGACCTCGCGGTCCGCTTCCGAGACCATGTCCTGATGGCCCTTGCTCTCGATGGTCAGCGAATCGAGCTTCCTGAAGAACTCCATGCCGAGTTTTCCGGCGCGCTCGGCAAGCTCGCGGGCAAAGATCAGGCGTTCGCTGTGGCTGGTCATCGGATTCCGCTGCCGGTCGAAAGGATTTCACCGCAGTGCGAACGCACTGCGCGCACCTTCATAGGCAAGTCGCACGGCTTAGGAAAGAGCAGCCTCGTTAACCAGCCGACAGCCCAGGCGAAATCTATCAGGCGGCGCTCTTTTCGCTCGGGCGGGTGGTCTTCGCAGCGAGATACATCAGGCTGTAGCTAGCCATGTTGCGATCCCATCCGGCCTTGACAGCTAGATCAAGCATCGCCTCGAGATGCGGCCTCAGCGCTTCTCGACACTCCGTCTCGTAGCTGGAATGTCTGATCGTGTTTTTCGGCTTTTCGACGACTGGTTCTCTGATCAACATGGTATGCACTGCAACTGACTTAGGGGAAGTTATGAGGCTGTCTAACCCTATTGGACTGCCCGTCAAGCGCTGCTGCGATATGCAGCCCGGTCCTCCACACATTCCTGCTGCAGAGGACAGACCGTGACGCCTGAAAGCGCTTGGCGCTACGCAGCCTGCGGTCGCGGAGCACCGGACTTCCAAAGCAGCATGAAGGCTATCGCCATATTGAGCAGGTTCCAGGCGATGCCGTTCAAGAATGCCGCCGCATAGGAGCCGGTCAGGTCGTAGATCCAGCCCGACATCCAGCCGCCCAGCGCCATGCCCGCAATCGTGGCGAGGATCACGATGCCGATGCGTTGGCCGGCCTCCGCCGCCGGCATGTATTCGCGCACGATGATCGCATAGGCGGGCACGATACCGCCCTGTGAAAGGCCGAACACCAGGGATACGACATAGAGCGAGACGAGCCCGTCGAACGGAATGTAGAGGAACAGCGACAGGCACTGCAGCGTCGATCCGACCAGCAGTGTCTTCACGCCGCCGATCCTGTCGGCGAGGAAGCCGGAGGCCAGCCGGCTGACCACGCCTGCGGCCAGCATGATCGACAGCATCTCGCCGCCGCGCGCCACGCCGTAGCCGAGGTCGACGCAATAGGCGACGATATGCACCTGCGGCATCGACATGGCGACGCAGCAGCCGAGCCCGGCAACCACCAGCAATGCCTGCAGCGCGCCGGGCGACAGCGAGATCGGCTGCACAGGCCGTATCGCGCTCACGCCATGCACCGCCCCGTGTGGACGCTCGCGTCTGAGCATCAGCGCCAGCGGCGCCATAGTGGCCAGGCAGATTACGCCGCTCGCCAAATAGACGAAGCGCCAACCGCCGTGATCCATCATGTAGGGAATGATGATCGGCCACAGCGTGCCGGCAAGATAGTTGCCGGCTGCTGCGATGGCCACGGCCACACCACGCCGGCGCTCGAACCAGTGGGATATGTCGGCCATCAGTGGACCGAAGATCACCGATGAACCAAGTCCGATGATTACATGCACCAGCGTGAACTGGACGATCGACGTCACCATCGAGGCCAGTGCGAATCCAACCGCCAGCACCAGCGAGGCAATCAACGCCGGCTTCCAGTAGCCGACGCGGTCGACCGCCCGTCCGACGAAGACGTTACCCAGCGCGAAACCCACCATCGTCGCCGTATAGGGCAGGGATGCCTCGGCGCGCCCTGCGCCGAACTCGGCCTGCACTGCCGGCAGCACGACGATGACCGCCCACATGCCGACGCCGCCAATGGTGGCCAGCACGGTGCCGATAGCAAGCCTTGCCCAGGCATAGGCGCCGTCTATGTCGGCCTGTTCGCCGCGCCCTGTCAGCAGAAAGGTCAAGATCGTCGATTCCGGCTACGTGTCTGCCGCACCACTATCGACCCATTCGCAGCGTGCATGCTCGGCCACCGCAGGCAATCGATGGCACCAGCGGCTCAGCCATCCACCGTCGCTATGACCGCAACGCAATCTCCGGGCTTCACCAGACCCGGGAAATGGCGCGCAGCCAACATGCCGGTCAGCTTCGCCTTGACCTCTTGCGGCGCAATGCCGGTGCGGCCGGTCGAATGGATGCGTGCGATCACCTGGCCGTCCTCGACCTTCTCGCCAAGATCGACCATGGTCTCGATCATGCCGTTTTCCTCGGCGAAAGAGAAGCAATCGCCGGACGGCATGTCGAGCCAGCGAGTCTCGTTCCTCTCGACCGTGCCGGAAACGATGCCGGCATGGCGCAACAGATTCATCGCACCGCGCCTGGCAATCCTCACCGTTTCCGCTCGCGACGTGCCGCCTCCGCCGAGTTCCGTCGTCACGAACATCTTGCCCATCTCCTCGGCAGCGGTGTCGTAGAGACCAACGGCGTCAATTTCGATCATCTTCATCGACCAAGGCGCGGAGAACGCCTCCACCGCCGCAAAAGCCTTCGCTTCCAGTTGCTTGTCGGGAAGCATATGCGCCGCCGCGAAAGGCACGAAGTCGAGCGTCCTGCCGCCCGAATGGAAGTCGAGCACTATGTCGGCGCGAGGAAGCAATTCACATTGAAAATAGTCGGCGATCTTCTCGGTCACCGTGCCATCCGGACGACCCGGAAAGCTCCGGTTCATGTTGCCCTTGTCGATCGGCGAAGTGCGTGTCCCCGCCAGGAAGGCCGGGTAGTTCATCGCCGGCACGATGATTACCGTGCCCGACACTTGCTCCAGGTCCAGCGTGCGCGCCAATTCGTAGAGCGCCAGCGGTCCCTCATACTCGTCGCCATGATTGCCGCCGGTGAAGAGCGCGGTGGGGCCTTTGCCGTTCCTGATCACCGCTATCGGGATCATCACCGACCCCCAGGCGGAATCGTCGCGGCTGTAGGGCAGGCGCAGAAAACCATGCTGCGACCCGTCGCGGTCGAAATCGACGGTAGGAACGATGGGCGAAGGTCTTGTCATGTTGCCGCCTGCCGATACCTAGTCTTTCGCCACCAGCTTCCGCGGCACATTTGCCAGGCACTCGACCCCAGTCTCTGTGATCAGGATGGATTCAGTGATCTCGAGGCCCATCGTTTCCAGCCAGAGGCCAGTCATGAAATGGAAGGTCATGCCGGGT
The DNA here is from genome assembly GCA_023428515.1 of Pseudomonadota bacterium. The sequence goes on from JAEYXI010000531.1 coordinate 4,111, forward strand.
TTCAGTTCGGTGCGGTCGCCGGGGCGCAGGCTCATCGTACGCTCGCCCCAGTCCGGCGGATAGGAAAGGCCGATCGGATAGCCGGTACGATTGTCCTTCACGATGCCGTATTTCTTCAGAACTGCGAAGAAGGCGTTGGCAATGTCCTCGCAACGGTTGCCGGGCTTCGCCGCCTCCAGCCCTGCCTCCATGCCTTCGAGCGTCGCTTTCTCGGCGTCGAGAAACGCCTGCGTGGGCTTGCCTAGGAACACCGTCCGCGACAAAGGGCAGTGATAGCGATTGTAGCAGCCGGCAATCTCGAAGAACGTTCCCTCGCCCGCCTTCATCGGCTGGTCGTCCCAGGTCAGATGCGGCGCAGAGGCGTCTGCTCCCGATGGCAGCAGCGGCACGATCGCCGGATAATCGCCGCCAATGCCATCCACTCCGCGCGTGCCGGCATCGTAGATTTCGGCAACCAGATCGCATTTGCGCATTCCGACTTCGACCTTGTCGACGATGCGCCGGTGCATGGCTTCCACGATGCGCGCCGCCTTTCGCATGTAGTCGATCTCGGTCGGGCTTTTGATCGCCCGCTGCCAATTGACCAGTGCCGTAGCGTCGACGAACCGCGCATTGGGCAGATGCTTCTGCAACGAGGCAAAGGCAGCGGCGGAGAACCAGTAATTGTCCATCACGACGCCGATGACGAACTTGCCCCAGCCGCGCGCGACCAAGATCTCGGCCAGATAGTCCATCGGATGCCGCTCAGTCGACTGCACGTAATTGTCCGCGTAACCGACGATGCTGTCGTGGCCCAGATAGGCGGTGCGCTTCGCGCCATTCACATCCTGCGCGCGGCCATACCAGACAGGTTCGCCGACCGGCGGCACGATCACGGCCTGATGCACGTAGAACGACCAGCCGTCATATCCGGTCAGCCATGCCATGTTGGAGGGATCGCTGATGATCAGGAGTTCGACGCCCTTTGCGTCCATCGCCTTCCTGGTCTTGGCCAGGCGGTCGGCATATTCCTCACGCGAGAATTTCAGGTTCGGCTGCATGCGAATTCCTTGTTGATCGGCGATCCGCCATCGATGTGAAGTCAGCTTTCGAATACGGTCCCGACATTTGCCGCTCGTGCCCGATCCCGGGCTAGCGTGGCGATTGCCGTGTCCTGCACGCCGGTGCCGGTGAGATCCGCGACCGTGACGTCCTGCGAAGATCGACGGCCCGGCCTAGCGCCGGCGACGATCTCGCCGAGTTCGGCCACTTCCACCTCGGCGCCGAACAATCCGGCCTCGATCGCATGATGCAACTCGCCGAGCCTGCGCGTCTGCTTTGCGCTGTCGGCGACGTAAAGGTCCGCCATCTTGAGGATCGCCGGCGCCACCTCGTTCTTGTGCTCGGCGTCGGAACCCATGGCAGTGATGTGCTGGCCGTCCGAGACGAAGCCGGGCAGCAACAGCGGCTCGGTGGACGGCGTGGTGGTAACGATGATATCTGCACCGGCCGCCGCGTTTCCTGCATCCTTCTCCGCACGCACTGAAATTCCCAGCCGGCCACCAAGTTCGGCAGCGGTGCTCTCGGCCCTGCCATGGTCACGTGCCCAGATACGCGCTTCGCGGATCGGCCGCACAAGCGTCAGCGCCTCGAGTTGCAGCCGTGCCTGTGCGCCCGCGCCGTAGATCGCCGCGACGCCAGCGTCCTCTCTCGCCAGATGTTTCGCCGCCACTGCGCCGGCCGCCGCCGTACGCACGTCGGTCAGATAGCCATTGTCGAGCAGCAGCGCTTCGACAAGTCCGGTTTTCGCGGAGAGCAGCACCATAAGCCCGTTGGTGCTCGGCAATCCGAGCTTGGGATTGTCGAAGAAGCCAGGACTGACCTTGATGGCGAAGCCGTCGAGCCCCGGCACATAGGCCGTCTTCACATCCACCTCGCCGCGATGCTCGGGAATATCGAGCCGCATGATCGGCGGCATGGCGACGGGCTGCGTCGCAAGTGCACGGAATGCTCCTTCTACGCAGGCGACGGCGTCGAGATCGAGCTTCACGATCTGCCTGAGATCGGCCTCCGTGAGGATCGTTATCCGGCTCATGCCGCTCTCCCCTGTGCAGCGGCACCTGGTTCTCCGCACACGATCTGCCGATGCAACGCCATGTCTATGTTTCGCCCGGACATCAAAATCACGACCGGCCCCTCAACTGCCACCTTGCCGGCCAGCAGAGCGGCAATGCCGACGGCGCCGGCGCCTTCGACCACTTCGCGTTCGACCTCATAGGCATGGCGAATGCCGGCGGCGATCTCTTCCTCCGAGAGCAGCACCACATCGTCGAGCAGGTCGCGGCACATGGCGAAGGTCAGCCGGTTGTCGAGACCAATGCCACCGCCCAGGGAATCGGCGAGGGTCGGCAGTTCCTCGACGGATATTGGTCGGCCGGCGTCAAGGCTTGCCTTCATCGCGGCCCCCCGCGTCATCGAAACGCCGATCACCTTCGTCTTCGGGCTGACGGCCTTCACGGCTGCTGCTATGCCGGAGGCAAGACCTCCGCCCGATAATTGTACCAACACCGTCGATGTGTCCGGCACGGCCTCGAGCATTTCCAGCCCGAGCGTTCCCTGCCCTGCAATCACCGCCGAGTGGTCGAAGGGCGGCACCATGACCAGTCCCTCCTCGTCAGCCAGCCGCTCGGCCTCGGCCTGCGCATCATCCTGGCTGCTGCCGACTATGCGGATCTCGGCACCTAGCCGACCGATCTCCTCGACCTTGTTGGCGGGCACCAGCGTCGACATGCAGATGACGGCCCGCATGCCCTCAAGCTTGGCCGCATGGGCCAGCGCGCGGCCGTGATTGCCGGTGGAGGCCGCTACCACGCCACGCCCTTTCTCCTCCGCCGACAGCGAAGCGATCGCATTCGACGCGCCACGCAGCTTGAAGCTGCCGGTCGCCTGGCGGTGCTCCAGCTTGAGATGCACCGGAGCGCCAACGCGTTCCGACAAGGCGGGCGAGGGCACGGTCGGGGTGGCCTGTATTCGGCCGACAATGCGCTTGCGCGCACGCTCTATATCGTGGAGCGTAACGGTCATCGGGCTGAGCTCCGCGCCGACGACGACGCGATCGACGTCATGGTCGCAGTTTGGTCGAGCAAGACGCCAATCTGCCAACGGACCGACACCACACGCCCAGCACTTGTGCACAACTGCAACATGCGATTTAGTCGCCCATAGGTCGATTTCTGGTTTGACAAGGATAATTACGACTTCACATACAGGTTGTCTAGGTTAGTTGTGTACGTCTTATCGTAGATGCGCAATCGGTCATGAATGCAAGGAACTGCGATGGCAGGCGTCAAACTCGATGTGATAGACCTGAAGATCCTCGATACCATCCAGCGCGACGGTCGCATCACCAAGCTGAAGCTCTCCGAAAAGGTCGGGCTTTCGCCAACGCCGTGCTGGATGCGGCTGAGAAAGCTGGAGAAGGCGGGCGTCGTCAGCGGCTACCGAGCGACGATTTCGACGCGGGCGGTTGCACGCTTCGCGCTGGTGCTGATGGAAGTGACCTTGCGCACCCATCGGCAGGCCGACTTCGACCGCTTCGAACGAGCAGTCAACGACCTTCCGGAAGTCGTCGCCTGCTGGGCGGTGGGCGGCGGCGTCGACTATCTGCTCAAGGTGATGACGCGCGACATCGACGCCTATCAGCGCCTTGTCGACGGATTGCTCGAGCGCGAGGTCGGTATCGACCGCTACTTCACCTACATCGTCACCAAGACGGTGAAGGAAGATGTCGTTCTGCCCCTGACGGAGCTCCTGGCGGTTGAAGACCGGTCATAGTCCATCTCTCCATCCAACTGCCCGCGCATGGACAATCTCTCTCGCCGAACGGCCGGTAAACGGCCTCTCCTTCTTGGGATGCCGGCTATGGTCACGGCATCTCGACCGGGAGGCCCGATATGTCAGCGCATTTCGCACGACCGACACGCCATGAGGCGCTCGACCGTCTCACCGACCGCCGACTGTTTCGCGAGCTCGCATATGTGGATGGTCATTGGACGGCCAGCGCGACGGGAAAAAGTTTCGAAGTCACCGATCCGGGCAGCGGCGGAAGCCTCGCCTGGGTGGCCTCACTTGACGCCGAGCAGGCAGGCAAGGCGATCGACGCGGCTGCGCGCGCGTTTCCGACCTGGCGTGCGACACTACCGCAGGAACGGTCTCGCCTATTGCGTAAGTGGCACGAGCTAATCATCGCCGCCAAGGATGATTTGGCGCTGCTGATGACGCTCGAACAGGGCAAGCCGCTGAAGGAATCGCTCGGCGAGATCGACTACGCCGCTTCCTTCGTGGAATGGTATGCCGAAGAGGCGAAGCGCCTCAACGCCGAGAGCGTGACCAGCCATCTGCCGAACGCCGAGATGATCGTCAGGCGTGAGGCGCTCGGCGTCGTCGGCGTCGCCACGCCGTGGAATTTTCCGTCGGCCATGCTGACGCGAAAGGCTGCGGCGGCGCTTGCCGCCGGCTGCACCGTCGTCGCGCACCCGTCCTCGGAGACGCCGCTCTCGGCCCTCGCTTTGGCGGAACTCGGCGAGCGAGCCGGCCTTCCGGCCGGCGTGTTCAACATCGTGACCGGCGAGGCGGCGGTGATCGTCGGCAGATTGTGCGAGGACGCGCGCGTCCGCGCCATGAGTTTCACCGGCTCGACCGAGATCGGCCGGCTGATCGCTGGAAAATGCGCATCGACGATGAAACGGCTGGTCATGGAACTCGGCGGCCACGCACCGCTGATCGTGTTCGACGACGCAGATATCGATCGCGCCGTCTCGATCGCCCTTGACGCCAAATTCGCGACTTCCGGGCAGGACTGCCTCGCGGCCAACCGCATCTACGTTCAGCGCGGCATCTACGATCGCTTCTGTCGCGCCTTCGCCGCCCGCGTGAAAACGCTCAACGTAGCGCATGGCCTCTCCGACAAGGCCGAGATCGGTCCGCTGATGCATGAACGCGCCGTGCGGAAGGTGGAGGAACACGTCGCCGATGCGCTCCGCCGCGACGCGCGCTGCCTTGCCGGCGGCAAACGCCACGCGGCCGGGCCGCTGTTCTACCAGCCAACTCTGCTCGTGGATGTTCCTGCCGATGCGCTAATCATGCGGGAAGAGACATTCGGGCCGGTGGCCGCGGTGACCGCCTTCGACACCGAGGATGAAGTGATAGCCCGCGCCAACGCTACCGAATATGGCCTCGTCGCTTATGTCGTCACCGAGAACGGCGCGCGCCAGCTACGCATGGGTCGCGCACTCGACTACGGCATGGTTGCGGTAAACCGCGTGAAGATAACCGGCGCGCCGATCCCCTTCGGGGGCTTAAAACAATCGGGCATCGGCCGCGAAGGCTCACGACACGGCATTGAAGCCTTCACCGATCTCAAATACCTCTGCCTTGACTTGGCTTAGGCAGCGCAGGCCCATTTTTCAGGAGTCAAAAATGCTCGACCGCTCGAACGAACTCACCGCCTGGGATCGCGATCACTTCTTCCATCCCTCGACGCATATGGGAACGCATGCGCGTGGCGAATCGCCGACCCGCGTCATGGCAGGCGGCGAACGCGTCACCGTCTGGGACGTCGACGGCAAGAAGAGCATCGACGCCTTCGCCGGACTCTACTGCGTCAATGTCGGCTACGGTCGCCAGAAGATTGCCGACGCCATAGCCGAGCAGGCAAAGAACCTTGCCTATTACCACGCCTATGTCGGCCACGGCACCGAGGCCTCGATCTCGCTCGCCAAGATGATCATCGACCGCGCGCCGGAAGGCATGAGCCGCGTCTATTTCGGCCTGTCCGGCTCGGACGCCAACGAGACCAACATCAAGCTCATCTGGTACTACAACAATGTGCTCGGGCGGCCCGAGAAGAAGAAGATCATCTCACGCTGGCGCGGCTATCATGGCTCGGGCGTGATGACCGGTTCGCTGACCGGGCTCGACCTGTTCCACAACGCTTTCGACCTGCCGCGCGCGCCAATCCTCCACACCGAGGCGCCATATTATTTCCGCCGCGAAGACCGCTCGATGACCGAGGAGCAGTTTTCGCAGCATTGCGCCGACAAGCTCGAGGAGATGATCCTTGCCGAAGGCCCCGATACCGTAGCCGCCTTCATCGGCGAGCCGATCCTCGGCACCGGCGGCATCCTGCCCCCCCCCCCCCGCGACGGGCAGAAGATACACGCGGGGGGGGCG
>JAEYXI010000590.1 GCA_023428515.1 Pseudomonadota bacterium
CCGCCTCCACGATCCGCGTGGCAACCTGGCCTGCCGGAATGACGATGTCCCACCCTCCCCTGACGGTAGCCGTATGATCGAACGGATCGCGGTTGGTCCATTCGATGCGCTCGCTGACCGCGGCTTCGACATTGACGGGCACGAACGCCATATTCTCGATGCTGACGTGGATCGTCCCGTCATGGGCGCGCGATCTGCCTCCCGGGGCGAGGACCAAGGCCCCCGCCGCGAGAAACATGCGCCGGTTGAGGGCGCGCGACGTCATTTCAGGCTGGCCGCTACATGTTCGGCATGCTGCTGGTGGCCCTGGAAGAGCTTCAGGCCCGTTTCCAGCAGGCTCTTGAGCTCGGCGTTCCCGGCCGAGGGGATAAGCAGCGTATCCAGCGCCTCGTTGACCTGCTTGTGATAGGCGACCTCGTTGTCGATGTAGGCTTTGTCGAATGCGGCGCCGTCGAGCTTGCCAAGCTCGGCGCGCTTCTCCTCCGCCGCCTTGGTGAGCGCCTGGCTGGTCGGGTTGTCCTCCGGCGTCACGTTCAGCTTCTTGACGAGGTCGAGCGCCTGCACGTTGACGGCCTCGTGGTCCTTGACCATCGATTGGGCGAACTCGACCACCTCGGTGTTCTTGGATTTCGAGATGGCGAGTTTCGCCGCCTCGATGTCGATCACGCCTGCCGTGTAGGCGATGTGGGCGATCTGAGGATCGGTCGGCTTGTCCTGCGCGGACGCAAATTGCGCGCAGGCGAAGAGGAAGGCGCCGCTTAACGCGGCAACAAGAGCGGTTTTCATGGACGTCTCCTTGGCGCCGGCAAGCGGCGCATTGAGGGTTACGTCCATTGGATGCGGGGTATGGCAGGAGGTTCCCGGCCCGCCCTAAAGGCCGAGCCTGTCGAGCACGGCGGCGGTCAGGCGGTCGCAGCGCTTTCCGGCAAACGGAAATGCGTCCACGAGAACCGGCCCGATCTCGGCCTCAAGCCGATCCCTGATCATCTTGCGCGCCCGATGAAGCCGGGTCTTCACCGTCGTCGGCTGGATATCAAGCACGTCGGCTGTCTCCTCGACGCTCAGCCCTTCGATGACCCGCGCGACGAAGACGGAGCGGAACGTATCGGCCATGTCGTCGACCGCGCGCTCCACCAGGCGAAGCAGTTCGCGCTGGGCGAGCAGGCGTTCGGGGTCGAACTCCCCGGCATTGCCCGGGAAAGGTATGATCTGCGCGTCGTTGGCGATTTCCACGGCAACGCCCCCTTGCCTGAGACGCCTGCCCTTGCGCAGCCGCGTCAGCGCCTCGTTTATGGTGATGCGCGACAGCCAGGTGGACAGGCTGGAATCGCCGCGGAAACTGTCGAGATTGGCGAAAGCGCGAAGATAGGCTTCCTGCAGGACGTCCTCGGCATCTTCATCCCGCTTGACGATCGCCCGGGCCAACCGGAACAGCCGCTGGTTATGGGATTTGATGATCGCCCTGACAGCGTTTCGATCTCTCTGCGCAGCCCTGCGCACAAGATCGATGTCGTCTATCTGGCGCTCGCGCTGAGTAGCCGTCGAAACAGCAGGCATCGGTTCACTCCGTACCGTAAGCCCATTTGACGGCAATGCGGCAAGAAGGTTCCCGCCAATGTGAAATCATTCACGCGGCGGGTGTCGTGCCGGGATGGCGTCAGCTGCTGGGGACGCGGACGGCGTCCGTCTTCTCCAAGGCGAGCTTGACGCGTTCGTCGCGCTCGTAGACATCGCCGAAATACTCGATCTTGCCGTTCTTGTCCGGCCAGGCCGTGAAGTAGGCGACGTAGACGGGGATCTTGAGCGTCGTCTTCTCGATCGAGTGGCCCTTCTTCAGCTTTTCCGAGATGTAATCGACGGACTTGCCGAGCACGGCGGCGGCCATGCCGCGCGGATCCTGAAGCCGCACGCAGCCATGGCTGAAGGCGCGCTCGTCGCGGTTGAACAGCTCCTTCTGCGGCGTATCGTGCATGTAGATCGCATGCTTGTTGGGGAAGAGAATCTTGAGCTCGCCGAGCGCATTGGCCTCACTTGGCGTCTGGCGGATGCTGTAGGGCACCTTCGCGCCGTAGGCCCACCAGTTGATCGAGGACGAGGAGATGCGGCGGCCCTTGGAGTCGCTCACTTCGTAGCCTGCCCGGTCGAGATAACCAGGATCGTTGCGCAGGCGCGGCAGCATCTCGTTGACGATGATCGACTGCGGCACGCCCCAGTAGGGATTGTAGTCGACCTGCTCGATCTCGTCGTAGAAGAAGCTCGTCTGGTTCGACGGCTTGCCGATGACAGCGCGCATGTTGAGCTTCTCGACGCCATGATCGATGAAGCTCGCCGTATAGGCCGGCTGGTTGATGAAGACGTGCGTCTCGCCGAGGTCGCGCGGCAGCCAGCGCAACTGCTCCATCGCGACGAGCACCTTGTCCACGCGATCGGCCTTGGACGTACCGGCGAGTGCGGCGACCGTACGCGGGCCGACGACGCCGTCCGGCTTCAGCCCGGCCTTGCTCTGCGCAGCCTTGATGACCGGCACCAGATCGTCGCCATAGGTCTCGCTGTTGGCGGTTCGCGCAAGCAGCTCGCCGTATTCGCCGCCCATCTCGTCATCGAGATCGCGAGCGATGAGATGCAGGATCTTGGCAAGCTCCGGATTGGTCTGGCCGGGCTTGAGCAGCAACCTCGGATCGACGACGATCTCGTTCTCGGCGCTGGCATTCAGCGCTTCGAGTTCGACCCGCAGCGCCTTGTACTCGGCATTGTCAGGATGACGCGCCTCGAGCCATCCGCGGGCGTCGGTCGCCAGCGACAGGACCTTCAACGCGCCTACCCTGTCGAAGGGCTTTTCCGGAAAATCATGATAGCCGGAGAGCTTGTTCGGGTTGATCCGGCCGGCCTCGGCGTCGTGCGCGTAGCGCAAAACGCGCGCCGAGAGCGCCATCTCGAAGCGGATGAGCTCGCGCTTGCGCGCGGCCGCGTCCGCGGTCGCCGAGACGCTGGAGGACGGAACCGTGACGGCATAGTCAACCGGCGAAAGGCCATGGCTCGCCGCATCGCCAAGCACCCGCAACGCGTCGCGGGCGCGCTCGTTAGGCTCGCTGTCGGTTACCCAGATGAAGTCGGGATTGGCGGAATAGAATTCGACCAGCGCCTTGGCGATCTCGGGCTCGGCGAAGAGTTCGTAGCCCGACAGGCCGGCCACAGCCTCGCGGAAGGCGGTGCCCGACGTCGCCTGATCGAGCGAAGCGGACTGGCCGATCGCCGCGAGCGGCGTGAAGTCGACCGGCTGCAGCGCCGCTGCCTTGTAATTGTAGTACGAGGGCGCGCTGATCTTGGCGATTGCCGCAGGCTTGCGCGCCACCGGCCGGGTAGGCCGCTTGGCAGGCCTGTAGCCTTCGTTGTTGCGATATTGGCGATTGCCTTCGAGACGGTTGGATCGCGAGCCCTGGCCGTTGCCGTCCAGTCTCTGGCTGCGCACGCCTCCGCCAAAAAGATGTTCGAAAAGCGATTGCGCTTCTGCCTGAGGCAATCCGACGGCGAACGTTCCTGCAAGCACTAGTGGAAGCAGGACGGTTTTCCTCGCAAAGAGCTTCATCGATGATCCATTCCGAATTCGCCGCATGAATTCATCATCCTGCCCAGGGCGGATGTAAGACGGGACGATACCGATTCATACCGATAACGTTAAGGTCACATAAATTTCGCGACGAGTGTTGCGCCACGGCTTCACATCCTTGTGACTATCTCAAATCCTTGGAATTCATCCCCAAGTGATTGGAATTTCATCGCTTCGTCAGCCCGGCCTCCGAGCTTACGGCTCATCGACGAGCTTCTCGCCCGAATCGCTGTCGCGGCCGGCATTGCCGCGTCCGCCGCGTCCATCTTCATCGGTCGTCCAACCGCCCTGCTGGCGGCGCGGCTCGTCACCGGCCTGCTGCTGGCCGCGGCCGGGCCTCTTGTCCTGCTGGGCTTTCCTGCGTTCGGCATCGCCTTGCTCAAGCCGGCGCGACTGATCGCGTTCCTGGTCGGTCTGGTCGTGTTTCTTGTTCATGGTGCAACTCCAACGTTCCACACGATTGTCACGACATGACAACGCGGCGGAACCGCTTTCGTTTCACCGATGCAACCAGGAGTAGCTTATCACGAGCGCCGTGTGAACTCGGAAGGCCTAGCCGAACCGTCAGAGGCCTAGTGAACCGTCAGGGCCTTATGGGAAACGAAGCCAAGCGCATCCTCCACGATCGCGGGGTCGGAAAGGATGCGGCGATGGCCGAGCCCCGGCGCCCAGCGGAGACGGACATGGTCGCCCGCCTCGGCGAAAAGCTCGGCATGGTCTGCCGGAACCTCGCGGTCGTCGGGCGCATGGACGACGAGCGTCGGCACCGGCGTTTCGGCCAGTTGCCGCGATCCGATGAATTCGGCGAGCGGCCGACCGGCGATACGGCGCACCTCCTCCGCCAGGGCCGACTGGATGCGCGGACCGAGGCCGAGGAAACGCCCGAAACTGTCGAAGAGGGCCGGCATCGAGCTCGGTGCCGCGAGCAGCACCAGCTTCGAGGCGGCGAGCGGCGGAATGCCTTTCACCGAACCGGCGACCGCATTGACCGCAACCGCACCCCCGAAGGAATGGCCGACCACGGCGACGAAGGGCCCGAACCATTCGCCGGCCGCATGCGCCGCATTGACTGCGGTCGCCAGGTTGAGCCGGCGGCCGGAAGAGCCGCCATGTCCGGGGAGGTCGAGCGATACGACGCGAAAGCCGGCGGCGCGATACGCCTCGATCAGCGCCTTCATGTATTCCGTGCGCGAGCGCCAACCGTGCAGCACGAGCACGGTGCCGGCATTGTCCCTGCCCCCGCTCGGGCGGAATTCATGCACCATGATACAGCGCTTGCCGAGCATCAGGCGATGGTGCCGGGCCTCGTCCATGAAGCCCGCGGCGCGGTCCACCGCGCGCTTCTCGCCGTCGGAAAGCCGCTTTGGATTGGGGGTTCGGCAGAACAGCTCGAACGCCAGCTTTCCGCCGATGCGCGGCGCGACGCGCTCGGCGGCGCCGAATAGGCCGCGGATGACCTTGACGCCGATTGATGTCATGATAGCTATCCGGTCATGGGTTCGTTCAAGAGTGAACATAATAGTTCAAAGATGAACAATAAACAAGAGCTTTCCCAGAGCCTGCCTTGGGATAATCCGCGTTTCCGCAACTGGGTGGCGGTGGCGCGCGCCTGCCATGCGGTGGAGCGGGCGGTGGCTGTGGCACTTGCGCCTTTGGACCTGAAGCCCGCACAGCTCGACGTGCTGATGAACCTCTACCGGCACCCGGGCATGTCGCAGCACGATCTGGCGCGAAAACTGCTGGTCGGACGTTCCAACATCACCATGCTGCTGCCGCAGATGGAGAAGCGGAGACTGCTCAAGCGCGAAGGCGATAAGAAGGATAAGCGCGTGTTGAGGCTGACGCTGACCGCCGAGGGCGAGAAACTGCTGATGAAGGCGCTGAAGGTGCACACGGCACTGATCGAAAAAGCGATGAGCCAGTCGACGCCGGCCGAATGCGATACGCTCGGCGACCAGATGCGCCGCGTCGTCGACGTGCTGAGCACCGACTAGCCAGGCATTGTTTCCGCAATCCCCGGGGGAAATCGGAGGCCGCTTTCCTGGAATTGCTTAGGCAGTTGCCCTCGCCGCCCGGCGACCGCGGGCCGGCTCGTCCTTGCCGAACCATGGCCTGACGATCGCAAGCAGCGTCAACCCAAGCCCTGTCGCCAGCACCCACCAGGCCGGCCTGATCGAGTAGGAAAACTGCAGATTGGCAGCCAGCACGCGGCCGGGCGGCACGCCGGTGGCGATGCCGTACCAGGCATATTCGATCGCCGCCGTACCCAGCGCGGCAAGCACCGCAATCGCTACCAGCACCAGCGGCGAAGTCAGCGAAAACCCGCGCCAATGCGCGAGGCGATAGAACATCAGGAGCAGGAAGAAGCCGGCCATCAGCGTCGGCTCGTAGACGTCGGCCTTCGACTGGATGAAGAAGTGGAAGGCGGCGAGCACGCCGATGACGTAGACTACGCTGTGCAGGCGGTTCCAATTGCGTCCGCCCAGCCATTTGATCGCCGCGTCGGTGGAGGTGGAGCCGAGCGCGACCAGGCCAAGCAGCGCCACGAAGCCGATGGTGAGATAGAAGCGCAGCGCGATCTCCGAGACCACGCGCGCGACGTCGAGCTTGAGGTCGACCATGTAGAGCGTCAGGTGGGTCAAGGCATAGACTAGCGCCGTCACGCCCAGCATGCGCCTGACCAGGATGAGTTTCGGCCAGTTGGCGATGCGCCGCAGCGGCGTGATCGCCAGCGACATCCATAGGAAACGGATCGCCCAATCACCGGCCTGGTGGATCGCCTCGGTGATCGGGCGGGCGCCGAGCGGGCCGACGGGTGCGGCCGATGCAAGCGCGCCGGAGAGCGCCTGCCAGACGAGCCACAGCGCCGGCAGGCAGGCGCCCACGAGCACGGCAGCCTTGAGCGGCGAGAATTTTCCAGATCGGTCAGTCCAGGGCGTCATGCGGCGGTTCCGATTGATGCCGCGATATACGGTCGATGGGCCGAACTTGTTACAGAAGCCGCATCACATCAAGGTGAGCGCGGCCCGGAATCCTGCCGAGTTCACCACATCGACGCCTTGGCGCGCTCCGGCCATTCGCGGTCGTAGGCCTCGCCGTTGATCGACTTCCGGCTGGTGATCTCGAGGATCTTGCCCGGTGTCGGCAGCGTCTTCGGATCGACGTGTTTTGCCGGGTTCCAGAGGTCCGAGCGGCGGATGGCGCGGGCGCACTGGAAATAGACCGCTTCGACGTCGATCACGATCACCGAGCGCGCCGGCTTGCCCTCGACCGTGAAGGACGCGCAGAGCGCGGCGTCGATGCTGATATGGGCGCGGCCGTTGACCCTGAACGTCGTGCCGGAGCCCGGCACGAGGAAGAGCAGCGCCACGCGGGGATCGCGGATGATGTTCTTCAGCGAATCGGCGCGGTTGTTGCCGCGCCGATCGGGCATCAGCAGCCGACGCGGATTGTCGATGCGCACGAAGCCGGCGAGGTCGCCTCGCGGCGAGCAGTCGAGCCCCTCCGGCCCGCTGGTGGCAAGAGCCGCAAAAGGCGACGCCTCGATGAACGCCGCGTATTCCGGGATGAGGTGGTCGAGTTCCTTCACCAGCGAGGCTTCGCCGGGAGTGCCGTAAAGCGCCTCGAGTTGCTCGACCGTGCGGATGACGGTGTCTGCGGGCGTTTCGGCTTCGGGCGCTTCGATGGCGGACATGGCTTTTCCTCGCGATACAGGCGGTCCCCTGCCCTCTACGCATGACAGGATTGTGACTTCAGGAACGATCAGCCGCGTGACAGTCCCTTTTCCTCCAGCGAGGCGAGATAGGCGGCCCAGACCTGGTCCTTGTCGTGGCCGAGCTTGTGCAGGTAGTTCCAGGTGAAGATACCGGTGTCGTGGAAATCATCGAAGGTGATGCGCACGGCGTAATTGCCCACAGGCTCGATTTTCGTGATGGTCACGTTGCGCTTTCCCGGCACGGTCACGCGCTGCTCCGGCGAATGGCCCTGCACCTCGGCCGAGGGCGACGTCACGCGCAGCAGTTCGGCCGAAAGCTCGAACGGCTCGTGGTCGTGATAGGTGACCGTCAGCGTCCGCCGGTCCTTCGAGACCCTCAATTCCCTGGGCGCACTCATCGCTCATTCCTTGTCAGAAACGGCTCTCTACGCCGCTTCCGTGGCAGGCGAAAGCCTGGAAATCGGCTAAACAAAGCATCAAAGCCTTGAACCGATAGCCAGATCGTATCACATGGCTGTATATAACGCCTCGCCCGGCGCCAGCCGCGGTGGGCACGCAACTGGAATGCAGCGATGGACATGATCGACCCCTTCGGTCGCACGATCAGCTACCTGCGCGTATCGGTCACCGACCGCTGCGACTTCCGCTGCACCTATTGCATGGCCGAGGACATGGCCTTCCTGCCCAAGAAGGACCTGCTGTCGCTGGAAGAACTCGACCGGCTCTGCACCGTCTTCATCGAGAAAGGCGTGAAGAAGCTGAGGCTCACCGGCGGCGAGCCGCTGGTGCGCAAGAACATCATGCATCTGGTGCGCGAACTCTCGCGCCACCTGAAGAGCGGCGCGCTCGAAGAGCTGACGCTGACCACCAACGGCTCGCAGCTCGCGCGATTTGCCGGCGAACTCGCCGATGCCGGCGTGAAGCGCATCAACGTGTCCATGGACACGCTGGATGCGGAAAAATTCCACACGATCACCCGCTGGGGCAATCTCGCCAAGGTGATGGACGGCATCGACGCGGCGCAGGCGGCCGGGCTGAAGATCAAGATCAACGCCGTCGCGCTGAAAGACTTCAACGATCACGAGATTCCCGAGCTGATGCGCTGGGCGCACGGCCGCGGCATGGACCTGACGGTCATCGAGACGATGCCGATGGGCGAGATCGACGCCGACCGCACCGATCAGTATTTGCCGCTGTCGCTGCTTCGAGCCCAGCTCGAGCGTCAGTTCACGCTGGCCGACATCCCCTACAAGACCGGCGGCCCGGCGCGCTATGTCGAGGTAAAGGAAACGGGCGGCCGCCTCGGCTTCATCACCCCGATGACGCATAATTTCTGCGAGAGCTGCAACCGGGTGCGCCTCACCTGCACCGGCACGCTCTATATGTGCCTGGGACAGGAGGATGCCGCCGACCTCAGGGCGCCGCTGCGCGCCTCCGAAGGCAACGAGCTTCTGTCCAACGCCATCGACGAGGCTATCGGCCGCAAGCCGAAGGGCCACGACTTCGTCATCGACCGGCGCAGCAACCGGCCGGCCGTCTCGCGCCACATGAGCGTCACCGGCGGCTGACCGTCTTTACGGGCCGCAATTGGCCCAAAAGCTTTCCGTTTGCGCGCCGGCCGACGCCTGATACATCCGGCTGTCGCAATGCCGGAATGCTCCCTTGCCGCTCTCTCCCAACATGCGCGCCGCGCTGTTCATGACCGTGTCCATGGCCGGCTTCACGGTCAATGACGGCATCACGAAGCACATGTCAGAAGTCATGAACATGGGCCAGGTCATGTTCCTGCGCGGCGCCTTCGCCACGCTGTTCATCGTGGTGCTCGCCTGGCACCAGGGCGCCTTCGCCAAGCTGCGCCTCGCCCTGCAGCCGACGGTGCTCATCCGCGTCGTTGGCGAGGTGCTGGCGACCGTGACCTTCCTGATCGCGCTGGCGCAACTGCCGATCGCCAACGTCTCGGCCGTGCTGCAGGCGCTGCCGCTCGCCGTCACCATGGGCGCGGCGCTCATCTACGGCGAGACGGTCGGCTGGCGCCGCTGGCTGTCGATCGCCGCCGGCTTTGCCGGCGTGGCGATCATCGTCAGGCCAGGGCTCGAAGGCTTCAGCACCTATTCGCTGGTGGCGCTGGTCTGCGTCGGCTTCTGCACCATGCGCGACCTCGCCACCAGGCGCATACCGGAGGAGATACCGACGCTGCTGACCTCGACGGTGACGGCGTTCGCGGTGTCCGTCTGCGGCGTGTTCCTCATCCAGCCGATGGGCGGATGGACGCCTCCCGGCGCGTTCGATCTTGTCCTGCTTGCCTGCGCGGCGGGGCTTTTGCTCGTCGGCTACCAGTTCATCATCCTGTCGCTCCGCTCCGGCGAAATCTCGTTCGTGGCGCCTTTCCGCTACACCGGCCTGCTCTTCTCGATCCTGCTCGGCTTCGTGATCTTCGGCGATATTCCCGATCTGGCGATGATATCGGGCTCGGCGATCATCGTCGGCTCCGGGCTCTACATGCTCTATCGTGAACGCGTGGTCGGACGCTCGAAAGCCGCGGCCGAAAGCGTCGGACCCAGCATGGCGCCGGAAGGCCTCTAGTGTCGGCGACACCCGCGGTCTCGCCGCATCTCGTCACGCTCGTCTTGGCTGCAGCGGTCGGACCGCTCGCCATGAACGTGTTCCTGCCGTCGCTGCCCGGCATGGCCAGGCATTTCGACAGCGACTACTCGGTGATGCAGCTTGCGGTGTCCGTCTACCTCGCGGCCACCGCCGTGTTGCAGCTCTTCATCGGCCCCGCTTCCGACCGTTTCGGCCGCAGGCCGGTCATCCTCGTCTGCTTCGCCATATTCCTCATCGGTACCGTCGCCGCTGTCTATGCACCGACGGTTGAGGCGCTGCTCCTCTGCCGCCTGCTGCAGGCCTTCGCCTCGGGCGGCCTTGTCATCTCGCGCGCCGTCGTGCGCGACACGGTCGGAACGACGGAGGCAGCGAGCAAGATCGGCTATATCACGATGGGCATGAGCGTCGTGCCGATGGTCGGGCCGATGATCGGCGGCTTCCTCGACGAGATCTACGGCTGGCAGGCCGGCTTCTGGCTGTCGTTCGCGCTCGGCCTCCTAGCCCTCGGTTTCGCGCTCTTCGACCTCAACGAGACCAACCGCAATCGCTCCGACAGCCTTGCGGCGCAGTTCCGTGCCTATCCGCAACTGCTCGGCACCGGCCGCTTCTGGGCCTATGTGCTGACCGCCTCCTGTACCGGGGGCGCATTCTTCGCCTTCATCGGCGGCGGCCCCTATATCGCGACGGAGATGCTCGGCCTGACGCCGTCGCAATACGGCTTCTATTTCGGCATCATCTCGGTCGGCTATATGCTCGGCAACTTCCTGTCGGGACGTTTCGCCAGGACGCTCGGGATCAACCGCATGCTGCTCTCCGGCAACATCGTTGCCACGGCGGGCATGATGCTGGCGATAGGCCTCTTCGCCGCCGGCATCCATCACCCGCTGTCGCTGTT
>JAEYXI010000597.1 GCA_023428515.1 Pseudomonadota bacterium
TACAGCGACACCTGGCAACTGGTGATCAACACCGCCACCACGATCATCACCTTCCTGATGGTGTTCCTGATCCAGAACACCCATAACCGCGACGGCGCGGCCCTTCAGGCGAAGCTCGACGAGCTGATCCGCGTCGGCGAGGCGGAAAACCGTTTCATCGGCATCGAGCACCTGTCCGAAAGCGAGGTCGAGGAGTTCAGGCGCCTTTGCGAGAAGGCGGCAAAGGCGCACAGCGAGAAGCAGAAGCACAACGCCAGGCGGTTAGGTGTGGCCTGACGCCTGGCCAGTCCGTCGGTTTGCCGCGGACCTAACCCGCCTAGTATCCGCCGATGATCGGCAGGATCTCGCCGGTGATGTAGCTGGAGCAGTGCGGCGAGGCCAAAAACACATAGGCCGGCGCGATCTCCTCGGGCTGCGCCGGGCGCTTCATCGGCGTCTTGGCGCCGAATTGCGAGACGTCCTTCGCCTCCTTCTCCGACGGGTTGAGCGGGGTCCAGACCGGTCCCGGCGCGACCGCGTTCACGCGGATGCCGCGCGCCAGCAGGTTGCCTGACAGCGCGCGCGTGAAGGCGTGGATGCCGCCCTTGGTCATCGAATAGTCGACCAGTTCCTTCGAGCCGTCGATGCCGGTGACCGAGCCGGTATTGATGATCGCCGAGCCGGGCTTCATGTGCGGGATCGCCGCCTGCGCCATGTGGAAATAGCCGTAGAGATTGGTCTTCAGCGTCGTGTCGAAATGTTGGGGCGTCAGGTCCTCGAATTTTTCCGAATGGATCTGGAAGGCGGCGTTGTTGACCAGCACGTCCAGCCGGCCGAATTCCTTCACGGTCCGCTCGACGGCCTTCGTGCAATTGGCGCGCTTGGACACGTCGCCGGCAATGGTGATGCAACGGCGCCCTTCCGCCTCGACAGCCTTCTTCGTATCCTCGGCGTCCCGCTTCTCGGTCAGGTAGCTGATCGCGACATCGGCGCCCTCGCGCGCGTACAGCACGGCGACCGCGCGGCCAATACCGGAATCGCCGCCGGTGATCAGAGCGACCTTGCCGTCGAGTTTCTTGGAGCCGATGTAGAACGGCGCGTCGTAAAGCGGCGCCGGCTTGATCTTGTGCTCGTGGCCGGGTTTCGGATGGTGCTGCCTGGGGAAAGGCGGCTCGGGATATTTGCGCGCGCCGAGCTGTGCGGGCTTTACGGGTTTCTCCGGAGCCGCCCTGTCCTTCGCGTCGACGTTTTTCTGGATACGGCGCTGTTTCGAGACAGCGGACTTTGCGCCTTTAGGTGGCTTCGATACCTTGTCGAGCATTGTTCTCTCCAATCCGTGATGCAGCGCTAACGCACGACGTCAAGGAAAGTTGAGAGACGCTCCGGTTTTTCGCTATTTGGCGGCTTCCGCGAAGACGCGGGCGCGATGGATGCGCACGAAACCCTCGTCGCCCGCTTGCGCCAGGGTCTCCGGCGCGACATCGAGCTCGACCTGCTCGCCGCCCGCGGTCTTCGCCAGGATGCGGCGTCCGTCCGGCTTGTCGATGACGCGGGTGACGGTGGCGGCGATGCCCGGTTCCGTCGCCGACCAGTCGAGATCGCGCGGCCGCAGGTAGACGCTTGCAGTCCCATCCGCAAAGCCTGCGGCGTCCAGCGGGGCGCCGCCGATCTCGGCCATGCCGTTCGATATGGTTGCGGCCAACCGGTTGGCGTCGCCGAGGAAATTCATGACGAAGGCCGAATTCGGATTGCGGCAGACGGCCTCCGGCGTGCCTTCCTGCACGATCTTGCCTTCGTTGAGGATGACGACACGGTCGGCGAGATCGAGCGCCTCCTCCTGGTCGTGCGTGACGAAGAGCGTGGTGATGCCGAGCTCCTCGTGGATCTCGCGCAGCCAGCGCCTGAGGTCGCGCCTGACATTGGCGTCGAGCGCGCCGAAGGGCTCGTCGAGCAGCAGCACCTTGGGGTCTACCGCCAGCGCACGCGCCAGCGCCACGCGCTTCCGCTGGCCGCCGGAGATCTGGTTCGGGAAGCGATTTCCCAGTCCGTCGAGCTTGACCAGCCGCAGCAGCTCGGCGACGCGCGCTTCGACCTGCTCCTTGCTGCGTTTCACCTTGGACACCTTCATGCCGAAGGCGATGTTTTCCCCCACCGTCATGTGCGGGAACAGCGCGTAATGCTGGAAGACGAAACCGACCCCGCGGTCGCGCACCGGGATGTCCGTGGCGTCCTGCTCGCCGAAATAGATGTGGCCGCCATCGGCATATTCGAGGCCGGCGACCATGCGCAGGATCGTCGTCTTGCCGGAGCCCGAGGGCCCAAGCAGCGCCACCAGCTGGCCGCTCTCTATGTCGAGCGAGACGCCATGCACGGCGCGGAACGTGTCGAAGGTCTTCACGACATTGTCGAGGCGGATCTTCATGGCGTCTTTCCTTGCGCAACCGTGGGCGCGGGGGAGGCGAGGGCCGGCCTGCCGGCGCGGCCGGCGCCCTGCCGTTCGAGCAGAACCTTGGCGATGATGGTGACGATGGCGAGCACGGTCAGGATGGATGCCACCGCGAAGGCCCCGACCGTGTTGTAGTCGTGATAGAGCAGCTCGATGTGCAGCGGCAGCGTGTTGGTCTGTCCGCGTATGTTGCCCGACACGACCGACACCGCGCCGAACTCGCCCATGACGCGGGCGTTGCAGAGAACCACGCCGTAGAGCAGCGCCCAGCGGATGTTTGGCAGCGTCACCGAGAAGAAGGTGCGCCAGCCCGACGCGCCGAGCGAGGTTGCGGCTTCTTCGAGGTCGCGGCCCTGCGCCTGCATCAGCGGGATCAGTTCTCGCGCGACGAAGGGCGCGGTGACGAACATCGAGGCGAGCACGATGCCGGGCAGCGCGAACAGAACCTTGATCTCGGCCGATTGCAGCGCCGGGCCGAACAGGCCCTGAAGGCCGTAGACGAACAGATAGGCGACGCCCGCCACGATCGGCGAGATCGAGAACGGGATCTCGATGACGACGGTCAGCGCCCGCTTGCCCCAAAAGTCGAACTTGGTGATCGCCCAGGCGGCGGCGACGCCGAAGGCCGTGTTGACCGGCACGGCGATCAGCGCCGTCGCCACGGTGAGCCAGATGGCGTGGCGCGTGTCGGGGTGGGCGATGGTGGCGGCGAAGTTGGCGACGCCGAGCCTGAACGCCTGCGCGAAGATCACGACAAGCGGCGCGACCACCAGCAGCGCGCCGACGATCAGCACGAAGGCGATGAGCGCGCGGCGCACGGCCGGCGCGTCGCCGACGCGCGGCGGCTTCAGGTGGGAGGAACGCGCCATCGTCAGCCCC
>JAEYXI010000623.1 GCA_023428515.1 Pseudomonadota bacterium
TTCCTGCGCAAATGCCGGGACGGTCGAGAGTATCCCGGCAGCGGTTGCCGCCAGGAGAAGTGCCTGCAATGCGCCCAGGCCGGGACGTTCTCTTATGTCGGGGCGTACCGGCGGCATCTCGACCCAAATGAATGTCGGCGCGAGCCGCGCCATGCTTACCGAACCGTAAATGCGGATGGTTAATGGAGCGTTGAAATGCCTGAGGACCGGACCGCGATAATGTTGGACAGCAAGGCTCCGAAGCGCTAATCGCATGGGCCATGCACGCCTTACCGATGAAGAAGCTGCCGGATCGAAGCGCCGCCATCGCGTCGGCGCTGCGCACGGTCGCCACCGAGCAGGCAGGCGTCGCCGCACTTGCCGAGGCGCTGAACAACGGCCTTTCCGACGCATTTGCCCGCACGATCGAGCTGGTTTCGGCTATCCGCGGCCGGGTCATCGTGACCGGCGTCGGCAAAAGCGGCCATATCGGCGCCAAGATCGCCGCCACCCTCGCCTCGACCGGCACCCCTGCCTTCTTCGTCCATTCGGCGGAGGCCAATCACGGCGATCTCGGCATGATCGCCAGGGACGACGCCATCATCGCCATGTCCTGGTCGGGCGAAAGCGCCGAACTCAAGGGCATCATCGCCTATTCCCGGCGCTTCTCGATTCCGCTCGTCGCCATCACCTCGCGCGAGGCGTCGGCGCTTGCGCGGGAGGCCGACGTCGTGCTCCTGCTGCCCCGCATGCCGGAAGCCTGTCCGCACGGTCTGGCGCCGACCACCTCGACGCTGCTGCAGCTGGTCGTCGGCGACGCGCTGGCGGTGGCGCTGCTCGAAGCGCGCGGGTTCACGCCCGACCATTTCCGCACTTTCCATCCGGGCGGCCAGCTCGGCGCCAACCTGATGCAGGTGCGCGAGATCATGCACAAGGACGACCACGTGCCGATCGCGCTCGTCGGCAGCGCGTTGCGCGACGCCATGGTGACCCTGTCGAAGAAGCGCTTCGGCTGCGTCTGCGTCGTCGACGGCGACGGCCGGCTCGCCGGCATCGTCACCGACGGTGATCTGGCCCGCAATCTCGACCGGAATCTCGGTTCGCTGATCGTCGACGACATCATGACGCGCGCGCCCAAGACCATCGACCCCGACATGCTGACGGGCGAGGCGATGGCCGCTCTCGACGAGAACCGCATCTCGGCGCTTGTCGTCGTCGAGGACGGCAAGCCCGTCGGCATCGTCCACTTCCACGACCTGCTCAGGATCGGCGTGGCGTAACTTCTTCCTTCACTCCCGTTTCACGGGAGAGAAGAGGCTCAATCACACCGGCTCCACCACCAGCTCCAGATCCAGGTCCGTCGCAGCCTTGACCCGCACCTTGGTGCCGGCCGGCAGATCCGGCCCCGAGACGCGCCATACCGTGTCGCCGATCTTGACGCGCCCCCGCCCGTCGGTGATCGGCTCGGTCAGCGTGGCGGTGCGGCCGACGAGCTGGTCGCCGCGCCGGTTGAGCAGCGGCTGGTCGGACGTATCGCCGCTCTTGCCCATGATCTTCTTGCCGGCGAAGGCGCAAACCAGCGACAGCGCGAGGAAAGCCAGTATCTGGACCTGCCAGATCCAGAAATCGGCGCTCCAGAACAGCAGCGAGAGCGTGCCGACGATCAGCGCGGCCAATCCGATCCAGAGAAGGAAGACGCCGGGAACGAGGATTTCCAGCGTCAGCAGCACGAAGCCCAGGACCATCCAGTTCCAGGGACCGAGTTCGGCGAAGATCCGCTCCAGCATGGCGGCCGCCTACTGGTTTTCGTCGGGGCGGACGAGCGGCGGGCGGGCCGACTGTCGCCCTGCCGCGCCTGACGGTCCCTCGCCGAAGACTTCCTTGGCGATGGCGCCGATGCCGCCGAGCGAGCCGATCAGCGAGGATGCCTCGAGCGGCATCATGACGATCTTGCTGTTGCTGGCGGACGCCACCTTGGCCAGCGCCTCGGTGTATTTCTGCGCGACGAAGTAGTTGATCGCCTGGACGTCGCCCTTGGCGATGGCCTCCGAAACGACCTGCGTTGCCTTGGCTTCCGCCTCCGCGGCGCGCTCGCGCGCCTCGGCGTCGCGGAAAGCCGCTTCGCGCCGACCTTCGGCCTCCAGCACCTGCGCCGCCTTCAGGCCTTCGGCCGTCAGGATCTGCGCGCGCTTGTCGCGCTCGGCCATCATCTGGCGCGCCATCGATTCCACCAGGTTGGCCGGCGGGTTGATGTCCTTGATCTCGACGCGCGTCATCTTGATGCCCCAGGGATGCGCGGCCTCGTCGACGATGCGGAGCAGCCGCTCATTGATGGCGTCGCGGTTGGACAGCAGCTCGTCGAGGTCCATCGAGCCCATCACCGAGCGGATGTTGGTCATTGTGAGGTTGAGGATCGCGTTCTGCAGGCCGGACACCTGGTAGGCGGCCTGAGGTGCATTGAGCACCTGGAAGAAGGCGACGCCGTCGACCGACACGATGGCGTTATCCTTGGTGATGACTTCCTGCGTCGGCACGTCGAGCACCTGCTCCATCATGTTCATCCTGGCGCCGATACGGTCGACGAAGGGAACGATGATGTTGAGGCCGGGCGACAGCGTCTTCGTGTAGCGGCCGAAGCGCTCGACCGTGTAGTTGTAGCCCTGCGGGATGGTCTTGATGCCGGTGAAGATCACCAAGAGCACAAGCACGACCAGCACGGGTATGATGATGTCGAAGCCCGAGAACATTCCGCGTCTCCCCCGTTGGAGCGGCGTCGGCCGCATGAGAATCACATAGGTTCGTCCAGCTTCTATACAATCAGACGTTGGCCGATTGTTGAACCGATGGTTGGCGGCGGGCCTCAACGGCCCCTGAAGCCGAAAAGACCGGCGTCGCTGTCATCCCGGCCGTCGATCGCGGCGGCCACGATCTCGGATGCGATCTGCGAATAGGTGATGCCGTTCCCGCCATAGCCCATGACGGCATGAATGCGCGGGTGGCGCGGCAGCCTGCCGATATAGGGCAGGCCGGTGGTCGTGGTGCCGAACGAGCCGGCCCAGGCGAATTCCGGTTTCGTATCGAGCTGCGGGAAGAGCCTCGCCAGCTTCTTCGACAGGCGCGCAGCCTTCTTCCCGATCAGCGCATCGCGCCTGTCCTCGCCGGAAAATTCCTCGTCCTCGCCGCCGCAGATGACGCGGCCGTCCCTGGTGGCACGCATATAGAGGTAGGGATCGGAGGCCTCCCAGACGAAGGCTTCGTCGGGCCAGAGCCGGCGCGGCTGCGACCGCGTGGCGATCGCGAAGGTCGAGATGATCCTGTGTTTCGCCGATGGCACGATGTCGGTCAGCTCGTAGCCGGTGGCGAGCACGACATGGCCGGCAGTGATCGTCGGTCCGGTCTTGGTGCCGATGACGATTTCTTCCCTGCTGTCCTCGAAAGCCACGGCTTCCGCCGGTGCGAAAAACCGCGCGCCGCGTTCCAGCGCCCGAAGCAGCATGCCGGCGGTCAACTTGCGCGGGTCGAGCGTCAGATTGCCGTAGCTGAGGATCGCAGCCCGGCGATCGACGCCGAAGCGCTCCCGGAGCTGTGCCGCCGACAGGTAGCTTGCATGAATTCCGCCGCGCTGCCTCGCCTCTGCCTCATCCCGAAGCTCGCCGGGTCCAAGCATGTTTCCAGCGAGATAAAGAGACGGCCGCCGACCGAGCCCGCATTCGATGCCGAGGTCCTGGATGCGGCCGGCAAGGTTCTCGATCGCGAGCCGGGATCGCCGCCATGCTTGCTCCGCCTTGCCCCGGCCGATCATCGCGGACAGCTTTGTCAGCGGCTGGTCGATCTCGAACTGCACGAGCGCGGTGGTCGCGGCTGTCGAGCCCTTCATCGGACCGCGCCGGTCGATCGCAACGACCGAAAGGCCGCGCGCCGTCAGCGCCTCGGCCATCATCGCGCCACTGATGCCCATGCCGACAATCGCGACATCGGCCTTCACGTCGCGCGTGAGCTTCTGGGTTGGAACCGATGGCACACGGTAGGCGAACCAGACCGGACGGCCGGTCCTCAGATCGAGCTTTCGGCGCAATGGAATCTCCCCTGAGCGTTCCATAACGCCAGGACGTAGCCATGCGTTCCGGAAGGTGCCTGGTTAGACCCAGCCCTGCAATTCGCGGCGCACCAGCGTCTCGATCACATCCATCCCTTCCGGACTGTCGTTCAGGCATGGAATGTGCGCGAAGCGTTCGCCGCCGGCGTGCAGGAACTCGTCGCGCACCTCGCGGCCGATCTCGTCCAGCGTCTCGATGCAGTCGACGGAAAAGCCCGGATTGATGATCGCGATCGACTTCACGCCTTCCTTGGCAAGCCGCTCGACCGTCTTGTCCGTATAGGGCTGCAGCCATTCCTGCGCGCCGAAGCGCGACTGGAAGGTCGTGATCAGCCGCTTCTCGTCCCAGCCCAGCGTCTCACGCAGCAGCCGCGTCGTCTCCTCGCAGTGGAAACGATAGGGGTCGCCCTTGTCGGAATAGGGTTTCGGGATGCCGTGATAGGAGGCGAGCACGATTTCCGGCTCGAAATCGAGCTTCGCGAGGCTGCCCTTGAGCGAACGCGCCAGCGCCTCGATATAGACCGGCTCGTGGTAATAAGGCGGGACCGAGCGCACGGCCGGCGCCTCGCGCATCTTCATCAACGCGCGAAAAAGCTGGTCGTTGGCGGTGGCGGTGGTCGTCGCCGAGTATTGCGGGTAGAGCGGGAAGGTCAGGATGCGGTCGCAACCCTGGTCGTGGAGGCGCTGCACGGCGCTTGCCGTCGAGGGGTTGCCGTAGCGCATGCCCCACTCGACGCGCACATCGGGCAGGTCGGCGAGCGCCGCCGCCAGCTTCTCGGCCTGGCCGCGCGTATAGGTCCTGAGCGGCGACTCGTCCTTCTCCCGGTTCCAGATCCTGGCGTAGTTCGCGCCGGATTTCTTGGGACGCGTGGTCAGCACCAGCCCGTAGAGGATGGGATACCAGACGAATCTGGTCAGCTCGATCACCCGCGGGTCGGACAGGAACTCGCGCAAATAGCGCCACATCGACTTGTAGTCGGTGCCGTCAGGAGTGCCGAGATTGACGAGCAGCACGCCGACGCGGCGTGGCTTTGCCGGCTGCTGGCCGGCTGGGAGGGGGGCTGCCTTTGTCGCGCCGCTCGCGGCAACGCTCGTCACGGGTGCTTCCATGGCGCGAACTTAGCCGCGGCGGCAAAGTTTTCAATGCTGCGTCTGGCCGCAGTTGTCTGTAGGCGAATTTGCAGAACAAGAGGCCCGCCCGTGGACCGGACGGACCTCGCAAAGCCAGGATACGCCGCGCTCAGCCCGCGGGCGGGATCTTCAGCGTGGAACCGATGGTCAGGTCATTCGCGTCGACACCGGGATTGGCGTCGGCGATGGCCTTCCATTTGGAGCCGGCGCCGTAGGCCTTCCTGGCGATCGCCCACAACGTGTCGCCGGCGACGATCGTGTGCGTGGCTTCGGCCGCCGAAGCAGGCGCGGCCGCCTCGGCTGCGGCAGGTGCGGCTGCCGTCTCGACGGTCGGCGGCGTTGCGGCGATGTCGGCCGATCCAGCCGGAGGAGCCGGTACCGTGGGTTCGGCAGCAGCGGAAGCGGCCTCGGCGGTGGCCGGTGCAGGCTCCGCGGAAGCCGGCTCCGCCGGAGCGGCCTCGGCCGTCGCCGGCGCGGCGGCCGCAACCTCCGTGATGCGCCCGTCGAGCTTCGGCGTATAGGGCCGGTTGGCGGTCAGGTAGTCGGCGACCACCTGCTCGAGGCTCGGGCCGTAGTCATAGGCGTTCTGTGCATTGTTCTCGAACAGCTCATAGCCGTCGCCGCCGCCGCGGGTGAAATTGTTGGTGGCGACCGTATAGAGCTTGGCCTCGTCGATCGGCGCCCCGGCGCCGTTCTCCATCACCTCGCCCGACTTGATGCGGCCTGCGTTCGGCGCCACCGACTTGTCGAAGGAATATTTCAGGCCGGCCACCTGCGGGAAGGCGCCCTTCTCCTCCTCGATCATGCTGACGCCATGCTCCAGCGAGGCGACGATGTCCTTGCCGGGAAGCTGGAAGGTGGCGAGCGTGTTCTGAAACGGCAGCACATTCAGCACCTCGCCCATGGTGACGACGCCCTGGTCGATCGAGGCGCGCAGGCCGCCGCCATTCTGGAAGACGATCGAAACGCCCTGGTCCTTCACGCGGTCGAGGATGGCGTCTGAGACGAGGTTGCCCATTTCGCATTCGCGCGCGCGGCAGGATTTGCGGTCGCCGTCGATCGGCGCGGTGGTCTCGGAGACCTCCTTCCCCTTCAGCTCCTCGATCGGGCCGGCGAGTTCCTTGACGCGGGCGAGCACTCCCGGGTCCGGCGTGATTGACTTGTCGAGGAAGATCGGATCGCCCTTGGCTTCCTTGACGACGCCGTTGTCGTCGAAGGTGACGGTGAACTCGCCGAGATATTTCGAATAGGATGCCGCCTGCGTGACCGGGACCTTGTAGCCCTCGGGATTGTCGATCATCGTCGGGTACGGCCCTTCGGCCTTGTCGTCGGTGTTCGACAGCAGCGAATGCGAATGGCCGCCCACCACCACGTCGACACCCGGTATCTTGGCGATCATCTCCTTGTCGCGGGGATAACCGACATGGGTGAGCGCGATGATCTTGTTGACGCCTTCGGCCTTCAGCTTCTCGACCTCGGCGGTGATCGTCTTGATATCGTCCTCGATCGCGATGTTCGGGCCGGGCGAGGCGATCTCCGGCGTGTCCGTCGTCACCGCGCCGATGATGCCGATCTTCTGGCCGCCGACATCGAGCACCAGCGACGGCTTGATCTTGTCGCCGACCTTGGACTGGGCGTTCGGATGGACATTCACCGAGAGCACGGGGAACTGCACTTCCTCGAGGAAGGGCACGAGCACTTCCTCGCCGTCGTCGAACTCGTGGTTGCCGACGGTCATGGCGTCGAACTTCATCTGATTGAGGAACTCGGCCTCCGCCTTGCCCTTGTAGGTCGTGTAGAAGAGCTGTCG
>JAEYXI010000631.1 GCA_023428515.1 Pseudomonadota bacterium
GCGCAGCCTCGACCTGCAGTATTACTACTGGAAGGACGATCTCACCGGCGGGCTGCTCGCCGACGAGGTGCTGAAGGCGGCCGACCGTGGGGTGCGCGTGCGCCTGCTGCTCGACGACGTCAACGCCTGGGGCCGCGATTCCAACTATCGCGCGCTCGACCGGCACCCCAACATCGAGGTTCGGCTCTTCAACCCGATCCGCTGCCGCGAAGGCGCGCTGCTGCGCGGCATCGAGATGATACTGCGTTTCTGGAGCCTCAACCGGCGCATGCACCACAAGGCGTGGATCGCCGACGGCCGTGTGGCGCTGGTCGGCGGCCGCAATGTCGGCGACGCCTATTTCGATGCGTCGGAAGCGTCGAATTTCCGCGATATGGACCTGCTCGTCCTTGGTCCCGCGGTGCAGCAGGCCGAGAAAATCTTCGACCGCTACTGGAACAGCGCCATGGTCGCGCCGATCCGCAACCTGCCCGACTGGTCGCATCGTGCCGATCTCGACCGCTTGCGGCTGCGGCTGGAGAAACTTGTCCTTACGGAACGCGCCAATCCCTACCTGGAGCGGGTGCGCAGCGGCGAGGCCGAACGAAGCCTGACCTCGGGCGCGCGCGTCCATTGGACCGAAAACGCCACCCTTGTCTCCGACCCGCCGGAAAAGGCGGTGTCGACGGCGGAGGATGGCTGGCTGCTCGGTGCCATCCTGCCCGTCATCAGCGCGGCGAAGAAGAGCATCGAGATCACCTCGCCCTATTTCATCCCGCTCGACAGCGGCGCGCGGCTGCTCTTGAAGCTCGCCGGCTCCGGCGTTTCCATCTCGGTGCTCACCAATTCGCTCGCCGCGACCGATGTCACGGCCGTTCACGGCGCCTATATCCGCTTCCGCAAACCGCTGCTCGCCGGCGGCATCCGTCTGTTCGAGCTTCGCGCCCGCGACGGTCGCAAGGATGTCTCGCTCTTCGGTTCGCGCGGCGCCAGCCTCCACACCAAGGCCTTCGTGGTCGACGGGCAGATCGGCTTCGTCGGTTCGTTCAACTTCGATCCCCGCTCCGTTTCGCTCAACACCGAGATGGGTCTGCTCTTCGAACATGCGGAGCTGGCGCGCGAGATGCAGGAGGTTTACGCAACGGAAACGGCCGCCAAGCGCAGCTATCGCCTAGTCCTTTCCGGCAAGGCCGTCGGTTGGCAGGACGGCACGGACCGGGTGCTGGACAGCGAACCGGACGCCAGCCTGCGCCGCCGCGTCCTCGCCAGCACGATCAGCCTGCTGCCGGTCGAATCCCAGCTTTGAAGCCTCTTAATCCGACAGGTAACGGAACCTTCATCACAACAGCGCCTTTTCCTCAGGGATGGGTCCGGTTATCACTACAATCCAAGATGCTTGCCAAGGTCGATTCATGCTGAAGAGCCGCCTCGCATTCCTTGATCCGGTGCTCGTCGCGCGTCTCAGAAAAAATCCCGGGTTCACCGCCTTCAAGACGCGGCTGAGAACGCGGCTGCAGGCCATGCAGGCGGTCGACGTGGCGCCGTCCGCTCCGCGCCGCGCCGTCAAGGCCAATGGCGACCATGAGCTGGTCGTTGCCTCCTACAATATCCACAAATGCGTCGGCACGGACGGGCGCTTCGATCCGGCCCGCATCGCGACCGTGATCGCCGAGCTCGACGCCGATGTCGTCGCCGTCCAGGAAGCCGACAAGCGTTTCGGCCGCCGCCACGGCCTACTCGACCTGAAGGCGCTCGAGAAACAGACCGGCCTGTCGCTCATCCCGACCTCCGAGCAAGCGGACGGCCACGGCTGGCACGGCAATGCGTTGCTCCTGCGCAAGGGCAAGGTGCGCGGCATGCGCCGGCTGGCCCTGCCGGGAGCCGAGCCTCGCGGCGCGCTCGTCGTCGACCTCGACCTGCCTTCAGGACCGCTGAGGCTGGTCGCCGCTCATCTCGGCCTGCTCAGGCGCAGCCGCCGCTGGCAGGTGCGCTCCATCCTCGATGCCATAAACGAAGGACCATCAATGCCGACCCTCTTGGTCGGCGACTTCAACGAGTGGCGGCCCGGCCGCAAATCCTCGCTGCATGAGCTCAGGCCCGTTTTCGGCCCGCTGGTCCATGCGCATTTCTCCTTTCCTTCCTATTTCCCCGTCATCGCGCTCGACCGCGTCATCGGCTCGCCGGGTCTGGTGACCGCCATGGAGGTGCATGACAGCGAACTCGCGCAGGTCGCCTCCGACCATCTGCCGCTGAAGGCCACGATCGACATTCCCGCCGCGCAAAAGGAAATGCGCGGACATGAGGACGAACTGGTCCTCAACGAGGTCGGTTCGTAGCACTGGGCCTTTTTCAATCGAATCGCATGGCCGGCCGCCTGTTGCGCCGGCCGCCAAAGACGGGCATTTGTGCCGCGGGGGCAGCCAACCGCTTTAGTTCTGAAGAGGATTTTCGACATGGCAGAGACGTTCGTGATCGCGCAGGGCGGCGGCCCGACGGCGGTGATCAACCAGACGGTCGCGGGCGCCACGCTTGAGATCCGCAAGCGCTACCCCAATGCCCGCGTGCTCGGCTCCCGCTATGGCGTGCGCGGCGTGCGCGACGGCGATTTCGTCGTGCTTTCCGATCTCTCCGAGGAGCAACTCCGCCTCTTCGGCGGCACGCCGTCCTCCGGCCTCGGCTCCACCCGCGACAAGCCGGACGCGGCCTATTGCGATCTCGTGCTCAAGGGCCTGAAAAAGGTCGACGCTCAGGCCTTCATCTATATCGGCGGCAACGACACGTCGGGCACACAGCAAATCCTCACAGACGCCTCAGGCGGCTCGATCGCCTTCGTGCATGCGCCAAAAACCATCGACAACGATCTGATGGAGAACGACCACACGCCGGGCTTCATCTCGGCGGCCGAATTCGTCGCCGGCGCCTTCCTCTCGGTCGATCTCGATTTCCGCGCGCTGCCCGGCGTCTATGTGGCGATCGTCATGGGCCGGCATGCCGGCTTCCTCACCGCTGCCTCCGCCGCCTGGCGCCTCGACGAGGAGAGCGGCCCGCATCTGATCTACGTGCCGGAGCGCGCCTTCTCGGTGAAGAACTTCATCGACGACGTGAAGGGCAAGCTCGACAAGCACAAGCGCTGCATCGTCGCGGTCTCCGAGGGCGTGCAGACTGCCGAGGGCACCTCGCTGGTGGAAAGCATCGTCGGCCCCGACAAGGTCGAGCGCGATGCGCATGGCAACGTGAAGCTGTCGGGCAGCGACCTCAATCGCGCCTTCGAGACGGCGCTCGCCGAGGGTCTGCCTGGCAAGCGCGCCCGCGTCGATGCGCTGGGCTACATGCCGCGCGGTTATGTCGGCGCTATCAACAAGACGGATAGCCAGGAAGCCTTCGACGCCGGCGTTTATGCCGTCGAAGCCGCGGCGCAGGGCGGCGGCTCGGTCGCGCTGCAATATGACGGGCAGAAGACCGTGCTGAAGATCGTGCCGCTCAAAAATGTCGCGGCCAAGACCCGTCACATGCCGGACGATTTCATCACCGCCGAAGGCACCGGCCTGACGGACAAGGGCATGGCCTATCTCCAGCGGCTGGTGCCGAAGAAGTACGACGTGGCGAAACCTTTCGTGTGATCTCGACCGGGGTTTGATATGAGGGGAGGCGCGGCAGGGACCATGCGGAACTGGCGCCGCTGGCTCTATCGCAATCTCCATCCGCCTGCATGGCACAAGCGCGGCCTGTCGCCCCTCAACCGATTGGTCGCGCTGGCAATCCTCGGCGCGGTCGCGCTTGCCATCCTGCAAAGCGAGCCGCTGGTTTACAACGGCAACGAGGCGCTGTTCCGGGGGCTGGAAATCGTCTTCGCGTTCATCTTCCTGGCCGAATATGCCGCCCGGATATGGATTGCGGGCGAGAATCCGGATTACGGCCCGACATTTGGGGGCCGGCTTCGTTATGCGCTGACCATCCCGGCGCTCATCGACCTCATCGCGACGGTTTCTCTCTTCCTGACGCTGTTCGGATCGCACGGAGCAGTGCTGCGCCTTGTGCGCCTGATCCGCATCGTGGCGCTGGCCAAGCTCGGCCGCTACTCCTCCGCGCTCAACGCCATTGGTCACGCTATTTATTCGCGCCGCTACGAACTGACGATGAGCCTGGCCATCGCCGGCATGCTGTTGCTCATCTCTTCGACGCTTCTCTATCTGGTCGAGGGCGAGGGCCAGCCCGACGATTTCGGCTCCATCCCGCGCGCCATGTGGTGGTCGATCGCGACGCTCACCACCGTCGGCTACGGCGACGCCTTTCCCGTCACGCCGCTCGGCAAGATTCTCGCCGGCTTTACCGCTCTCACCGGCATCGGCCTGATCGCCATGCCCACCGGCATCCTCGCCGCCGCGTTCAGTGATGCGCTGCAGCGCCAGCGCGAGGAGCGCGAACACCAGCGCGAGGAACGCCAGCTCCAGCGCGAGGAACAGGCGAGGAATCACAAGGACACCTGATGGGCGGATGGCTGTCTCCTGTTCTGGCCGCTTCTGGCCCAGTTCCGCTCGCCGCTCCTCCCCTGTAGGATGCAGTTCTATTGTGCAATCGACAGGGGTTTTCATGTCCAGTAATGCAGCGCTCCAGGCCCGCAGAACCGCCGCCATCCCGCGCGGGGTCGCGACCGCCTATCCGGTTTTCGCCGAACGCGCGGAAGGTTCTGAACTCTGGGACCGCGACGGCAAGCGCTTCATCGACTTCGCCGGCGGCATCGCCGTGCTCAACACGGGCCACCGCCACCCCAAGGTGATCGCGGCTGTGAAGGAGCAGCTCGATGCTTTCACCCACACTGCCTTCCAGATCGTCCCCTACGAGCCCTATATCGAGCTCTGTGAGCGCCTCAACAAGCTCGCGCCCTTCTCCGGCGAGGCGAAGTCGATTCTCTTCTCCACCGGCGCGGAAGCTGTCGAGAATGCGGTCAAGATCGCCCGCGCCTCGACCGGCCGCACCAACATCATCGCCTTTTCCGGCGCCTTCCACGGCCGCACGCTGATGACGTCGGCGCTGACCGGCAAGGTCGCGCCCTACAAGAAGAAGTTCGGGCCTATGCCGGCAGGCGTCTGGCACGTGCCGTTCCCGGTGCCGCAGTTCGGCGTCACGGTCGCGGATTCGCTGCGCGCCATCGACTATCTGTTCCGCGCCGACGTCGATCCGGTCAACGTTGCCGCGATCATCATCGAGCCGGTGCAGGGCGAGGGCGGCTTCCATCCCGCGCCGACCGAGCTGCTCGAGGGCCTGCGCAAGATCTGCGACCAGCACGGCATCCTCTTGATCGCCGACGAGGTCCAGACCGGCTTCGCACGCACGGGAAAAATGTTCGGCATCGAGCATTCCGGCGTCGAGCCCGACATGATCACCATCGCGAAATCGCTGGCCGGCGGGTTTCCGCTGTCGGGCGTCGTTGGCAAGGCATCCGTCATGGACGCGCCGGAGCCCGGCGGCCTCGGCGGCACCTATGCCGGCAGCCCGCTTGCCTGCGCGGCCGCGCTCGCGGTGCTCGACGTCATCGAGGAGGAGAAGCTCATCGAACGCGCCAATACGCTCGGTGAGCGCATCAAGGGCGAACTCCAGCGTATGTCCCAGCGCAACGACACGGTCGCCATGTCGGCGATCCGCGGTCCGGGCGCCATGGTCGCCTTCGACGTGGTCAAGACGCGCGGCGGCGAGGAGCCTGACGCCGACGCAACGAAGCGCGTCACCAACGCCGCGCTTGCCGAGGGGCTGGTGCTGCTCTCCTGCGGCGTGCACGCCAACACGATCCGCATCCTGATGCCGCTCACCATCTCCGACGCGCATCTCGACGAAGGCCTTTCCAAGCTGGAGCGGGCGCTGATCGTCGCCAACGGGTGAAGTGCGGCCCTTCCTTCTCCCCTTGAGGGAGAAGGTGGCCGAGCCGAGCGAAGCGAGAGCGAGGTCGGATGAGGGGTGCTGGAAGAAACGCAGCGCATCCCTCTTTCGTCATCCCGGGTTCCGCCGGCGCGGCCCCGAAATGACGATCTGAAATGGTCCGGCGTGGATAAATTCCATCCCGTCATTCGCAACTGGCTATTTTTGTTGTCGCCTGCGCTTCCGGCTAAGCTTTTGGAATGACTTCGCCTTTTACTGAAGCACGGGAACGCGCTCAGTCCGTTCGCGAAAAACTTTTCGCAACTGCACTCACACCCCTCCGGCCGCCCGCATAGTTCAGCCAGTTTCTCCTGCGGGAACGCCGATCATGACGGTGGTCTGCGGGGAGGAACCGGCGCTCGGGCGAGACGGCTAACGTGGCCGTGGAG
>JAEYXI010000661.1 GCA_023428515.1 Pseudomonadota bacterium
GTGGTGCTGATGGGGATGAACCAGGCGCCGATCATCGCCATCGGCTTTCTTTATGCGGTGATGGCGGTCATCGTCGGCACGCTGAGCGGCCTCGACCGCATTCCCATGGTGCTGCGCAGGACGGCCCGCGTATACCGCATGTCGCCCCTGCAGCAGGCGCTGCGCATTTCGATACCGGCAGCGGCGCCTTACGTCTTCACCGGCGCCAA
This sequence comes from Pseudomonadota bacterium, assembly GCA_023428515.1. Next base: position 210 of record JAEYXI010000661.1, read on the forward strand.
ACTGGCGATCGGATACTCGATCACCGGCGTGCTGGGCTCGGAATTCATCCTGGCCGACAGCGGCTTCGGCTATGAGGTCTCCTTCGCCTACAACAATTTCGAGGACCGCAAGATGTATGCGCTCCTCCTGTTCCTGCTTGCAGTCGTGTCGCTGCTCACGATGGCGATCTATCGCGCCGAGAAACTGGTCCAGCATCGCTCGGGGCCGGCCAAGGCGGAGGCCGAGCGCAAGCCCGTCTCGAGCGTCTCGAAACTTCTCGCGGCGCTCGCCGTTGCGTGCATCATCATCGGCATCTGGCAGGTCGTCCACCTGCGCGTCGGGGACGAGGCGCTGGCGTCTCCGCTGGTGACCTTCGAGCATCTCTTCGTGCTCCTCGGCACGGCCCGCTTCTGGGGGCACATCGCCGAGACGTCCGCCGCACTCGTGCTGGCCATACTGATCTCCTGCATTCTCGGCACGCTTATCGGCGTGATGCTCGGCCTTAACCGCATGGCATCGGAAGTGAGTTCGCCCATGCTGGTGACGCTCTACTCGCTGCCCAAGGTCGCGCTCTATCCGCTGGTGCTTCTCTTCGTCGGCATCGGCATGGCCTCGAAGGTCACCTTCGGCGCCATGTACGGCACCATCCCGATGATCCTGATCACCATGAACGCGATCGCGTCGATGAATCCCTCCTACAGGCAGACGGCGAGGGTCCTGCATCTCAGCCGCGTGCAGACGATCGGAACCATCGTCGTTCCGGCTGTCGTGCCGGAGATCGTCACCGGCATCCGCGTGAGCTTTTCCATCACGCTGCTCGGCGTGATGATCGGCGAGATGTTCGCGTCGACGCGCGGGCTCGGCTTCCTGATCATGAACAGCATCAACGTGAACGACACCGCCACGATGATGGCGGTGACCATTCTCGTCGCGGTCGTGGCGGTGACCATCAACGCCGCGCTGATCGCGATGGAGCGGCGCATCAATCACGTCGGGTGACCGATCGGTGTCGTGAAAACCAGGGAATAAGCAGATGACAGTGCACGAGAAAATCGACCCCGAGCGTTCGACCGAGGACCTGCCCTTGTTCCCGTTCTCGCGCACCAGCCAATTCGAGTTGCCGGAAGAGTATGCCGAAGCGCGCGGCAAGTGCCCCGTATCGCCGGTGAAGCTATGGAACGGCCAGCGCTCGTGGCTCCTCACCAAGCATGCCGACTACTGCTCCGTGCTGGTGGATCCGCGTTTCAGCGGCCGCTTCTCCCGGCCGGAGTTTCCCTCTGTCTCCGAAGCCCGTTACGGCATCGACAAGCTCGAGAAGTCCTTCGTCGGCATGGACAATCCGGAGCATGACCATTTCAGGCGCATGGTGACGAAGGAATTCACCGCCAAGCGCATGATGGCCCTGCGGCCGTCGGTCGAGAGGCTGACCGACGGCCTCCTCGACGCGATCGAGGCCAAGGGGCCGCCGACTGATCTGGTGAAGGACCTTGCCATCGAACTGCCGGCCCTCGTCATGTGCGAGTTGTTCGGCTCGCCCTACGAGGACCATACCTACATCGCCAGGCTGGCTGCCGGGCGCCACGGGCTTTCGCAGACGCCGGAACAGGCGAAGCAGTCGGCCGACGATCTCGTCGCCTATTGCCGCACGCTGATCGACAAGAAGGAAGCCGAGCCGGTCGACGACATGATCAGCCGCGTCATCCAGGAGCACGTCCTGGGCGGCAACCTCACGCGCGACGAATTCGCCAATATGTGCTCGATGATCGCGCGGGCGGGACATGACACCACCACGAACATGATCGGCCTCGGCACGCTGCTCCTGCTGCAGCACCCCGAACAGCTCGAACGCCTGAAGCGCGAGCCTGAGCTGGTCGACCGGGCGGTCGACGAGCTGCTGCGCTACCTGACGCCGGTCCAGTTCGCGCCGCGCCGCGTGGCGCTCGAGGATGTCGAAGTGAACGGGTCGGTGATCCGCAAGGGCGATGGCGTGTTCGCGGTTTCCGCGTCCGCCAATCGGGATCCCGACGAATTCCCTGACCCGGATAGCCTCGACATCTCGCGCGACGCCAGCAACCACGTATCGTTCGGCCACGGCATCCATCGCTGCCTCGGGCAAGGCCTGGCGCGCATCGAGCTGCAGGTCGTCTTCCACAAGCTCTTCGAACGGTTCCCGAACCTGCGGCTGGCCGAGCCTTTCGAGGAGGTGAAGTTCAAATACGACTCGCAGATCTACGGCCTCTACAGCCTCAAATTGGACTGGTAGAATTGACTATCGGTTTGGTGACCCAGGCCGCGATATTCGATCGGCGAACTCCATCACTTCGGTGTCGCCGATCCCATTCATCACCACGGCTTTCGGGATGACAAGCGGGCCTACTGCTCGCGGCCTCGGATAGGTCTGGATGTTCTGTCTGCCTTGGGGTGGAAGCAGGTTCGGCAGACCACAATTCACCTGCCCGGTTTGCTCGATCTAATTTCGGTCCGAGTTGCATTACGCTCTGGAATCACTGGGTCGGATTCGATCCGTTGTTTCTCGGAGGGCCGCCATGCATCACTGGAACTGGTTCGACATCGCCTTTCCTTGGATTGGCGGCGTTGGCGCAATCGTCCTGATGGTCCTGCTTTTTGCAACTGACCGTCTCCGGAGCGATCCAAGCCGTTCGCGATGGCATGACTGGGTGTGGTTATCCTGGCTCGGGATGACGGCCTATCTGCTTCACAACTTCGAAGAATACGGCATCGATCTGCTTGGGACATTCCATGCATTTCCGGACATGCTTTGCGCACGGCTCGGTTTGCCGCCTTATCCGAACTGTCCGATCCCACCGGTATTTTTCCTGGCGGTCAATGTAACTGCGTTCTGGATCGCGGCTCCCCTTGCAGCCCTGTTGAGCCGACGACACCCGCTTGTCGGGCTTTCTGTCTACGGCATCATAATTATCAACGCCCTGATGCATATGGTGGCCGCGCTTGGGGGTAATTTCGGTGGAGGATTTTTCACTTCGTTACTTTTCGCAGCCTTGGCCGTGTGGATCATCCCCGCCTGCTTCGGTCCAGGCCGAATGAGCTACGGCGCGCTCGCGCTTCTTGTGGCTGGCGGGATCATTGCTCACGTCGTTTTGGCGGCCCCGCTGTTGCTGTTCCTCAATTTTGGCTTGAGCACCGCCGTGCTTGTCTTGCTGCAACTGGCGAATCCCTTCCTGCTGATGCTCATCCTGTGGCTTGGTGAGCGGTGGCGTGATGGGGAACTGATCTCGAACCCGCGAAACTCAAAGCGGGAAGCGCGCCTCTAGTCTATCCTGCCACAGGCGGGCGGATTGCGCCTGGGCCAGTTCCCGCGCCGCCAATGCCAGCGCCCGAGCCTCTTCCGGCCGTCCGCGGGCACGGATCAAGAGCGCACGGGACGTCATCAGCGGGACTTTCGTTTGGTTCTCACCGCTCATGCGAACCAGCCCGTCGTACCGGTCGAGCAGCACCTCAGCGGCGGAAAGATCGCCCGCGGCCACCTGCGCCTCGGCGATGTAGGCGGCGAACAGGGCCTGCCAGCAGCTGAAGCCGGTCGCCGCCCAGGTCTCGAAACCGGCGAGCATCTCCGCTAGACCTTCGCCGAGATTCCCCCGCTGGGTCGCGACCCAGCCCTGCACGAAACGCGCCATCGCGGCAAACTCCGGGAACCTCTGGTGCGTGGCGAATTCCAGCGCCAAGGCGCTATGCTTTTCGGCCGCCGCCAGGTCTTCACGCAGCATTGCGGTGTTGAACCGGGCCAGCATCCCGAAGCCGCGGGCATGCGGAAAGCCCATCTTCTGGCCCAGCGCGAAGGCGCGTTCGGCGCAGTCGGCGCCTGCCTCGGCATCGCCAAGAACGGTCTTGGCAAGGCCAAGATAGAACAGGCTGAAGACGCCGAACTCCTTGAGGAAGATCGAGTAGAGATCGGCGTGTATCTCGAGCCTGTGAGTAGTCACGGTCGCGGCCAGCGAGGTCTCGGCCCGCCGGTTGCGTCCCTGGTGCCAGGCAACGAGCCCGCGCATCGTGTTCGCCGCCATGTGGGCTGCGTCCGAGGGGCTTTGCTCGTTGATGCCATGGATCGATTCGGCGATCCTCATCGCCTTGTCGAGATTGGCGGTGGCCCAAGCGTGAAGGGCCGTATTGTAGATCACCGGGACCATACTGGTCTGCAGCCCGAGCCTGTCCAGCAGGTCCATTGCACGGGCTTGGGTGGCGCCGAAATCCGGGTTGCCAGGACCGCGCGTAACCATCTGCGTCGGCCCTTGAATCGAGCGGATGCGCAATTCCAGAAGATCCCGCTCCTCGCCCTCGCGCAGCAAGCCGATCGAGGCGAGCGCATTTTCCAGATTGGCCAGCGCCTCAGCCGCAGCGCCGGCGCCGGCGGCCTCAAGCGCCGCGCTTAGGAACCGCTCGATCGCTTCGCGGTGGCGGCCGGCACGGGCCAGGTGATCCGCGAGAACATGCTCGCCGATGCGCATCTCGCCACCCTGCGAGAGGTAGTGCTCGGCGATCCTGTTGTGCAGTTGCGCGCGTTGGTCCCGGTTCATGCCGGCATAGATCGCATCGCGGATCAAGGCGTGGGTGAAGCTCATGCCGCCAGCGCCGGCGCTGGTTCCCGTCGAGTGAACGAGCTTCATTCCAAAAAGTGCGGAGGCGATCTCGCTGGTCTTGCTCCGATCCAGTTCGGTGATGCCACATATGGTGTCGGCATCGAAGCTGCGCCCGATGGCGGAGGCCGCGCGAGCGAATTGGCGGGTCGCGGGTTCGAGCCGGTCAAGCTTGCCTTGGACGAGCGCGCCCAGCGTCAGGGGCACTTGGCGCCGGGCCAGCGCTCCGGTGCCGGTTTGTTGCACGACATCGGCGTATTCCTCGACGAAGAGTGGCACACCTTCAGACTTCTCAATGATGAGTGCGATCGCTTCGTCGTCGAGATCGGCGTTCTCGAGCGTCGCACGTGCAAGCTCCATGGCCTCGGTATCGGCAAGCGGGCGTAGGGCGATGTGGTCATCACTGTTGCCGATGAAGTCGCCGAACGGCGGTTCAGGTCGGGTCGTGACGACGACAAGGACCGGATGTTCCTTTGCTTGTTCGGTCAGCACGTGCAGAAACTCCGCGGTGCTCGGGTCAATCCAATGGACATCCTCGAACAACATCAGCACCGAGCGCTTGCGCGGAAGCGAGCGGAGGATCGCCAGGCTGAGCAGCCGAAACGCCGTCTGGCGGCGAAGCGGGACGGAATCGCTTTGGTCCGGCTTCGTGTCCGAACCGAGCGGTGAGAGGAGATCGAGCAGCGTCGAGAGATCCTCTCCCTCGGCGCGCCAGACCTTGCTGAACAGCCGCTCGAGCTTGGCGTGCCGGATTTCCGCATTGTCCCCCGGCCCCGCTCCGGCAACCCATTCGAGATAGCTGCGCAGCGGGTAGAGCGGCGTTCCCGAATGCTCCGGCAAACATTGCAGTACGAAGGCGGTGGAGTTGCGCGTTCTGTCGTCCTCCCGCAGGGCGCTGAGGAGGCGCGACTTGCCGAGACCGGCTTCGCCGCTGACAACAATGTTGCGGCACCCGCCGTCCCTGACGGAAGCGAAATGCCCGACGAGCGTGTCGAGCTCAGCATCGCGCCCTATGAGCGGCGCGTTCCGTCGTCCCCCGCGCAGCGCCTCGAATCGAGTGGCGCCGCCGCGCGGGCGGCCTTCCACGCGGTAGACATGCTGAGGATCCGCAAAACCCTTGAGCTCGTGTGCACCGTGGTCGCGCAGCCGGAAAAGCGACCCGACGAGACGATGAGTGTCGTCACAGATGAGAACCGAACCGGGTTCAGCC
>JAEYXI010000005.1 GCA_023428515.1 Pseudomonadota bacterium
TTGCGGCTACGGTCACGGCTATTCGGTGCTGGAGGTGATGGACAGCGTGAAGCGCGTCTATGGCGGCGAGATCGACGTCAGGATCACCGGCCGCCGGCCGGGCGACGCGGTGGCGGTGGTCGCCAACTCCGACCTTGCGCGCAAGGAATTCGGTTGGGTGCCTGAGCTCGACAATCTCGACGGCATCGTGTCGGACGCGCTCTCCTGGGAGCGGATCCTCGCGACCAAGAACTGGCCGAACCGAACCTAGCTCGTAGGGCAGGGCAATCACGCCCGCTCCACCATGCTTCGCATGGTCCTCCTCCCCGCTTCGCAGGGGAGGAACTGTTGGACCGGCGAAGCCGAAGACGTGGCGATTGCTTTTCGGCCTGCGCTTTCCGACAATCGGCGGCGGCCGAGCCTGTGAGGCCAGGCTGTCGTGAGGATGGGAAGCGCGAATGTCGAAAAAAATCAACCAGCCGCCATACAATCAACCATTGGGCGGCAACGAGATGCCGCGCTTCGGTGCGCCGGCGACCTTCATGCGGCTTCCCACCCAGCCGACGGCAGCAGGGCTCGACGCCTGCTTTGTCGGCGTGCCGATGGACATCGGAACCTCGAACCGGCCCGGTACGCGTTTCGGGCCGCGCCAGATCAGGGCGGAGTCGAGTTTCATCCGGCCCTACAATATGGCGTCGCGCGCAGCACCCTTCGACAGCCTGCAGGTGGCCGATATCGGCGACGTGGCGATCGACACGTTCAACCTGCCGAAATGCATGGACATCATCACCGATGCCTATGACCGCATCCTGGCCGAGGACTGCATCCCGCTGACGCTGGGCGGCGACCACACCATCGCCTATCCGATCCTGCGCGCGATCGCCAAGAAGCACGGGCCGGTCGGGCTGATCCATGTCGACGCGCATGCCGATATCAACGACCACATGTTCGGCGAGCCGATCGCGCATGGCACGCCGTTCCGCCGCGCGGTGGAGGCCGGCGCACTTGACGCCAAGCGCTGTATCCAGATCGGCCTGCGCGGCACGGGCTACGCGGCCGACGATTTCGACTGGACACGCAGCCAGGGGTTCCGCGTCGTGCAGGCGGAGGAGTGCTGGCACAAGTCGCTGACGCCGCTGATGGAAGAGGTCCGCGGGCAGATGGGAACCGGGCCGGTCTATCTCTCCTACGACATCGACAGCCTGGACCCCGGCTTCGCGCCGGGCACCGGCACGCCGGAGATCGGCGGGCTGACGACGATCCAGGCGCTGGAGATCATCCGGGGATGCTGGGGGCTCAACCTCGTCGGCGGCGATCTTGTCGAGGTGTCGCCGCCCTACGACACATCAGGCAACACGGCGCTGACGGCCGCATATCTTCTCTTCGAGATGCTCTGCGTGCTGCCGGGCGTCGAGCGACGGACATAGGCCAAAGACAGCATCATGCGGGGAGGGGCGGCGTGAGGATTGTGGTGCTTGGCGCGGGCGTGGTCGGCACGGCGGCGGCCTGGTGGCTGGCGCGCGACGGACACGAGGTGACGGTGCTGGAGCGCCATGCGGGGGCGGCACAGGGCACCAGCTATTCCAATGCGGGACTGGTGTCGCCGGGCGATGCAACGGCCTGGGCCTCGCCGGATGCGCTGCGCACTTTCTTCAAAGGGCTCTACCGGCGCGATCTCGGCATCCGCGTGCGGCTCCAGGCCGATCTCTATTTCTATCGCTGGACCTGGCGGTTCCTGCGTGAATGCACGACGGCGAAGATGCGCGCCAACACGCTGGTCAAATTGAGGCTGGCGCTACACTCCCGCGCGTGCATCAACCGCATCGAGGACGAAATCGGCATCGAATACGATCAAAGGAAGAGAGGAATCGTCTATTTCTTCCGGACGCAGCATAGCCTCGACACCGGCGCCGATAACTACCGCTTCCTCGGCGAGAACGGTTTCCCGATCGAGATCGTCGACCGCAAGCGGCTGGTCGAGGTCGAGCCCGGCCTGGCGGGCGCGGCGGACAAGATCGCCGGCGGCGTCTATTCGCCGATCGACCAGACCGGCGATTCCCGCATGTTCGCGACGCGGCTCGCTGCCCATGCGGCGGAAAAGCTTGGCGTGAGCTTCCGGTTCGGTACCGATGTCCAAGGACTGGAGGTCGAGGGCGATCGGGTGAGCGCGGTCCGCACAGCGGCCGGTCCGGTGACCGCCGATGCCTTCGTTCTGTCGCTCGGGCCGGAGAGCGGCGTGTTCGCCCGCCGCCATGGCATCGACCTGCCGGTCTATCCGGTGAAGGGCTATACGGTGACGATGCCGCTAACCGATCCGTCGAAGGGGCCGACCATGGGCGGGGCGGACGAGGACAGCCTGATCGGCTATTCCAGGCTGGGCGAGCGACTGAGGATGTCGTCGACCGCGGAATTCGCCGGCTTCGACCGCAGCCACAAGCCGAGCGACTTCACCACCATCTTCCGCACGGCGCGCGATCACTTTCCCGGCGCTGCCGACGAGAAGCGGGCGGAGGTCTGGGCTGGGCTGCGGCCGATGATGCCGAACTCAGTGCCGGTCATAGGGCCGGCGCGCTACGGGAACCTCTATCTCGACACCGGCCACGGCCATGTCGGTTGGACGATGGCGGCGGGATCCGGCCAGTTCCTCGCCGACCTTGTCGCCGGCCGCAGGCCGGAGATCGATCCGCAGGGGTTGCTTTACAGGGGCTAGCGATGTCCGGACCGGAAGTCGCCATCGATCTCGGCCGCATCGAGCGCAACGCTCGTACGGTGGTCGGACGCTGCGCGGAGGCCGGCATCAAGGTGTTTGGCGTCACCAAGGGCATGTGCGGCATGCCGCAGGTGGCGCGCGCCATGCTGCGCGGCGGCGTCGCGGGGCTGGCGGAATCGCGCTTCGAGAACATCCGCCGCCTGCGCGACAGCGGCATCGCCGCGCCGATCATGCTGCTGCGCAGCCCGCCGATCGCGCGCGTCGAGGAAGTGGTGCGTTCGGTCGACATCAGCCTGGAGTCGGAACTCGCCATCATCCGCGAGATATCGCGGATAGCCGAGCGGATGGGCCGCGTGCACGATATCATGCTGATGGTCGACCTTGGCGATCTGCGCGAGGGCATCTGGCCGAACGAGCTTCTGCCGACCGTCGAGCAGGTACTCGAGCTGAAAGGCGTGCGGATCGCCGGCATAGGCACCAATCTCGGCTGCTTCGGCGCCATCATGCCGACGGAGGAGAATCTCGGCCAGCTCGTCGCGCATGCCTACAAGATCGAAAGGCTGGCCGGCATCAGCCTGGACTATGTCTCGGGCGGCGCCTCGTCGTCGCTGCAGCTCCTGCTCGACGGCACGCTGCCGCCGGGCATCAACAATTTGCGCGTGGGCGAAGCGATCCTGCAGGGCGGCATCGAGACATTTCGCGAGAAACCCTGGGATGCCCTGGAGTTCGACGCCTGCCGGCTGACGGCCGACGTGATCGAGGTCAAGAAGAAGCCGTCGCGGCCGATCGGCAAATCCGGCTACGACGCCTTCGGCAACCAGCCTTACTTTCCCGACGAGGGTGACCGGCTGCGCGCCATCGCCAATATCGGGCGCGAGGACGTCATGGTCGAGAGCTTGACCCCGATCGACAATGGCGTGCGCGTGCTCGGCGCATCGAGCGATCATCTGCTGCTCGACGTGACCGATGCGGACCCGCCAGTCGCGGTCGGCGGACGCGTTTCCTTCCGCATGGGCTATGGTGCGATGCTCCTCGCGATGACATCGGAATATGTCGAGAAGGTCCCTATGCACGACATCGAGATCGTTCCGCGCCGCAAGATGGTGCAGATCGTCGCCGATCGCCAGGCAGCCGCAGTCGTGGCGAAGCTGGGCGCGGGCGCGCGGCTGGAGGCGATGGAGTACGACGTCGTCGAACCTAGTGATGCCGAACGCCTGCCTGCGGGACTGATGCGGCTCTCGGCCGGCGCGGACAGGCGCGTCGCGCTTCCAGCGCTTGCCGCGACGGTGAAGGAAACGCATTCGCTGGGCCTGATCCGCTTCGATTCCAAGGCATTGCTGGGCGCCGAACGTGATGCGGGCGGCACGGTTGCGGAGAATTCCGTGCTGTCTTGGGCGCTCGGGCTGATCGAGGGCGAGGCCGGGGAGTCCGGCCCGCTGCAGCCGCAACTCTCGCCGGAGAATGTCGTGCTGGTCGGCCTGCGCGAGGCAAGCCCGGCTGAAGCCGCCGTGCTCAAGCAGTCGCGCATCACCGTCTTCACCATGGCGGACATCGACGCGATGGGTATGCGCCATGTGATGCGCGAGGCGGTCAGGATCGCCACCACGGGCACGGCCGGCTTCCATGTCGACTATTCGCCCACGGCGACCGAGATCCCCGGCTGGCCGGACGGTTCCGGCGGCATGACCGTGCGCGAGACGCATCAGGCGATGGAGCTGATCTCGCTCGCCGGCGGCATGATTTCGATGGATGTATCTGGACTGACGGCTACGCTCGACGAGCGTGTCGCCGCCGAGACGATGAGCTTTGTCATGTCCGCCTTCGGCAAGCGGATACTCTAGCTCTCGACACCAACCGGTCGGGGCTATTGTTTGAGGACGGTCGCTTGTGTTCCGGCCTCGATCTGGTCGATGACGAGAAGCTTGACCGGATCAGCGCCGATGTTGGAGCCCCGGTGCCATTGGTCGATCATTTCGACGATGAAATCGCCTGTCTTGTAGACATCGCTCTTGCCGGTATCGGCGTTGGTGACCTCCAGCGTGCCGGAGAGCACGTAGCCGTAACGGGCGAAAGGATGCTTGTGGACAGGCAGCGTCGCACCCGGCGCGATGTCGTAGATCGAGGCGGACACCTCGACATTCTTCTGCGGCAGGATAAGCGGCTGGCCTGTGGAGGTGGCGGTGGCGGATTTGATCGGCGTCACCACCACCGGCGCCGCCGCACCGCTATCAAGCGCATGGGCCGCGCCGAATGAAGCGCAGGCTGTCAGGAAAATCGCAGCTGTCAGGATATTTCGCATCGTCCCCCTCCGTCAGATACGGCGGAGCTTAGCAGAAGTCGGGAACGCGAAAACCGGGGAAGTCACGAACGGCAGGACTTTCCCATCGGGGTATGCGGGAGCTTCTTGGGAAAGAAGCCCCGCGAGGGCCGGCGCCTAGCTGGGGGCTTGGGAGTGGGCGGCGCCGGCCGTGCGGAGGGTGGTCCGCCGCGAAGACACAGCACCACACCGCGAGCCCCGGCGCTATTACGTTATCGCACCATATGGTTAAATCGGAGTGTCGTAGCCGATTCTAATTTAAGTATTCTAGCATACAACTGTCGATTGTATAAACAAGTAAAGGCATCCCGGCTTTATTGAGAAATACTACCTAGGGTGAAATCTCAGCCCGGGTGGCTTTCAACCACCGGTTCACCTGGCTTTACCCTGACCGGGAACAGCCTCCGGAGCACGACATAGAAGACGGGCGTCAGGAAAAGGCCGACGACGGTCACGCCGAGCATGCCGGAGAAGACAGCGGTGCCGAGCGACCGGCGCATCTCCGCGCCCGGTCCCGTGGCGATGACCAGCGGAACGACGCCCAGGATGAAGGCGAAAGCCGTCATCAGGATGGGACGCAACCTCAGCCGGCAGGCTTCGGCCACCGCTTCGACCAGCGCCTCGCCGCGTTCCTGCGCCTGTCTCGCGAACTCGACGATCAGGATGGCGTTCTTCGCCGCGAGGCCGATCAGCACGACGAGGCCGATCTGCACGAGAACGTTGTTGTCCAGGCCGCGGAACGAGACGCCGAGCAGAGCCGCCAGCACGCCGAGCGGCACCACCAGAATGATGGCGAACGGCATGATCCAGCTCTCATATTGCGCCGCGAGCGCCAGGAAGACGAAGAGCACGGACAGGCCGAAGATGAAGATCGCCGTGTTGCCGGTCTGCTTTTCCTGAAGAGCGAGTTCGGTCCATTCATAGGACGTGCCCGGCGGCAGCGTCTCGGCCGCGATCTTCTCCATGGCGGCCAGCGCGTCGCCGCTGGCGACACCGGGCGCGGCGTTGCCCTGGACCGGCACCGACACGTACATGTTGTAGCGCTGCACCAGCGTCGGACCGGCGACGTCGCGGATCTCGACCAGCGTTCCGAGCGGCACGAGTGCGCCGCTCGCCGAACGCACCTTGAGCTTCAATATGTCCTCGCGGTCGAGGCGGAACTGTTGGTCGGCCTGCGCCTGCACCTGGTAGATGCGGCCGAAGGCGTTGAAGTCGTTGACGTAGGCGGTGCCGAGGTTGATCGACAGCGTCTCGAAGATCTGCGGAATCTCGACGTTCAGTATGCGCGCCTTGTCGCGGTCGATCTGCAGGAAGAACTGCGGGCTCGACGCGGAGAAGGTGGTGAAGACGCCGAGCAGGCCCGGCGTCTGGTTGGCCTTGCCGGCGATCTCGTAGGCGAGCGCCAGGATCGGCCGCATATCGGCGCTGTTGCGCTCCTGAAGCTGCATCTTGAAGCCGCCGGAATTGCCGATGCCGGGCACGGGCGGCGGCGGCACCGCGATGATGAACGCTTCCTGGATGGCCTGCATGGAGCCGAACAGGGTGCCGATGATCTGGTCGGCGGAGTGGCCTTCGGCAAGCCGTTCCTCGAACGAGTCGAAAGCCGCGAAGATCACGCCTGCATTGCTGGCGTTGGTGAAAGTGGCGCCGGAGAAGCCGGCGAAGGAGACCGCATCCCTGACGCCGGGCGTGTTGCGGATGATCTCGGACGCCTGCTGGACGACCTTGTCGGTTCTCGACAACGACGCGCCGTCAGGCAATTGCACGACGACAATGGCGTAGCCCTGGTCCATCGTGGGGATGAAGCCGGTGGGCACGGTCTGGATCATGTGCACGGTCGCGTAGATCAGCGCGCAGAAGACGGCGAGCATGATGAGCAGCGCAGTCCATGTGCCGACGAGGATGCGGATGAGCTGCGCATACCAGCCGGATACCTTGTCGAAGCCGTTGTTGAAGCCGTCGGCGAGCGCGCCAGCGATCCGCGTCGGCCAGAAGCGCGACGGCTCGTGATGCGCCACGTGCGGCTTGAACAGCAATGCTGCCAGCGCCGGCGAGAGCGTCAGCGAATTCAGCGCCGAGATGGCGGTCGAGACGGCGATGGTGATGGCGAATTGCAGGTAGAACTGGCCGGTGATGCCCGGAATGAAGGCGGGCGGCACGAAGACGGCGATCAGCACCAGCGAGATCGCGATGATCGCGGTGCCCACCTCGTCCATGGTCCGGTGCGCGGCGGCCGCCGGACTGTAGCCGAGCCGGATGTTGCGCTCGCCATTCTCGACAACGACGATCGCGTCGTCGACCACAATACCAATCGCCAGCACAAGGCCGAAGAGGGTGAGCATGTTGAGCGAGAAGCCGAGCGCGAAAAGCACTGCGAGCGTGCCGATCAGCGAGACGGGGATCGCCACGATCGGCACGATCGCCATGCGCCAGGATTGCAGGAAGATGATGATGACGATGACGACCAGCGCGATCGCCTCGAGGATGGTCTTGTAGACCTCGTTGATCGACTCGGCGATGAATTCGGTCGGATTGTAGACGATCTCGTAAGACAGGCCCGGGGGGAAATCCTTCGACAGTTCGGCGATGGTCCTCTGGATCTCCTCGGCCGAGGCAAGCGCATTGGTGCCCGGCCGTTGGAAGATGCCGAGCGCGACGGCCTGCTTGCCGTTGAGGTAGGAGTTGGTGACGTAGTCCTTGGCGCCGAGCTCGATGCGGGCGACGTCCTGCAGCGTTATCAGGCGGCCGTCTTCGGTCGACTTGACGATGACATAGCGGAAGTCGCGGGCGTCGTCGAAGCGGCCTTGGGTGGTGACCGTATATTGGAAGGCGTTCCCGGCATCGTTGGGCGGCGCGCCGATCGAACCGCCCGACACCTGCACGTTCTGCTCGCGCAGCGCCTGCACGATGTCGCCTGACGTCATGCCGAGAGCGGAAAGCTTTTCCGGATCGAGCCAGATACGCAGGGAATATTCGCGCTCGCCGAAGATGAGCAGGTTGCCGACGCCGTCAAGCCGCAGGAGCACGTCGCGGACGCGTGAGCGGGCGTAGTTGGAGACATAGAGCTGGTCATATGTGTCGTCGGGCGACAGCATATGAATGACCATCATCAGGTCCGGCGAGCTCTTGTTGGTGGTGATGCCTTGCCGGCGCACTTCCTCCGGCAGGCGAGGCTCGGCGGTCGCGACCCGGTTCTGCACCAGCACCTGCGCCTGGTCGAGGTCGGTGCCGAGCTCGAAGGTGATGGTCAGCTGCATGGAGCCGTCGCCCGATGAATAGGACGACATGTAGAGCATGTTCTCGACGCCGTTGACCTCCTGCTCGAGCGGCGTCGCGACAGTCGCCGCAACGGTCTCGGCGTCGGCGCCGGGATAGGCCGCCTGGACCACGATGGTCGGAGGCGCGATCTCTGGATATTGCGAGACGGGGAGCTGGGTGTAGGCGATCGCGCCGACAATCAGCATCACGATCGACAGCACCGACGCGAAGATCGGCCGGTCGACGAAGAAATGCGAGAACCTCATTGGGCGGCCCCGACGACCTCTGCCTCAGGCGGTAGTGTGATGATCTCCGGCTTGACCTTGACGCCGGGCCTGACCCGCATCAGCCCGTTGACGACGATCGTCTCGTCGCCGGTGAGGCCTTCGCGGATGACCCGGTAGCCATGCTGGCGCGGACCGGTGCGGACGGGCTTGGCGCTGACATTGCCCTCGGCGTCGACGACATAGACGATGCGGCGGTCCTGGTCGGCGCCGATCGCCTCGTCTGGTACCATGATGCCCTTGTAGGGGAGGGAGCCGGGGACGTTGATGCGGCCGAACATGCCGGGCTGCAGGATGCCGTCCGGATTCTCGAAACGGGCGCGCACGCGCATCGTGCCGGTAGCGGCGTCGATGCGGTTTTCGGCGAAGTCGAGCTTGCCCTTGAAGGAAGCGCCCTTGCGGTCGGCGATACGGACCGAAACATCGAGTCCGCCGGCGCCTTCCTGCACGGTGCCGCCGCGCTGCCGCGCATCGTTTGCGTAAGCGAGGTAGAGCCGCTCGTCGACGTCGAAGTAGAAGTCGATCGGATCGGTCGCCACGATCGTGGTGAGCAGGGTGGCGTCGGACTGCACGAGATTGCCGACCGAGACGAGGCGGCGGTCGATGCGGCCCGCAAGCGGCGCCTTTATCTCGGTGAATTCGAGGTTGAGGCTCGCCGTCTTGAGGTCGGCGGTGGCGCCCTGAAAGCCCGCTTCGGCGGCAAGATATTCGCGGCGCCGGTCATCGAGCGTGGATGTCGAGAGATTGCCGCTTTTGGCGAGGTCCTCGGCGCGCTGCAGTTGAAGCTTGCTGAAATCGAGCAGGCTCGTCGCGACGTCGACCCGCGACTTTGCTGCATCGTAGGCTGCCTGGTAGGGGCGTTGGTCGATGGTGAAGAGCAGGTCGCCCTGCTTCACGAGCGCGCCGTCGGTGAAATGGATCTCCTCGAGATAGCCGCTGACGCGCGACCTGATCGCGACCTGGTCGACCGCCTCGAAACGGCCGACGAACTCGTCGTCCTCGACGATCTCGCGCACCACCGGCTTTGCCGCGGTGACCACAGGCGGCTCCTGCTGGGCGAAGGCGGGCAGCGAGAAGACAAGGCTGGCAAGCAGGCCGGCCGAGGGAAGCAAGCGCCGCAACAGAGGCGCGGTTGCGGAGGTGTCCTGTCGGCTCATGCATCCCTCATGACGCTCTGTCTGGACGCTCAGGCTGGCACAAGGCGCTGTGCAGTGCAACATTGGCCAAAACAGGCATCCAGGCCTGCTTAGTGTTGGCGGTATTTAGGTATTCGACAAATCTATGCAAGCAAATCGTGTCAGGAGAGAAATTCCGAGATGTCCAAGCCACCCGTAAGGGCGGCTCGGACATCGCGGGATTACGAATATTTGCCTGCCGAAGGCGGCAATAAGGGCCGCTTCCCCTCCTGCATAAGCCGGGTAATGTAGCAACCGGGTTATGATCCGGGCGTGGAGGGGGATCTGCGGTGGACATGAAAACGCTCGACCGCGACGGGACGAAGCTCGTCTGCCTCGACAGCGGGGGAGGCGGCAGGCCGGTCGCCTTCGTGCATGGGTGGTGCTGCGACCGCAGTTTCTTCGAGCCACAGCTCGAATATTTCGCCAAGGCCGGGCGCCGCGTCATCGCGTTCGACCTGCGTGGCCACGGCGCCAGCGACGCGCCGGAAAGCCGCTACACGATGGGGCTCTTCGCAGACGATGTCGCGTGGTGCCTGGAAAGGCTGGGCGCCGAACGACCGGTCGTGATCGGCCACAGCATGGGAGGCGTCATCGCCTTCGACCTTGCGGCGCGCTATCCGGATCTGCCGGGAGCGGTCGTCATGCTGGACTCCTCCGTCGTGCGACCTGCGGCGTCGGCGGCCGCGGTGGACGGCATCATCAGTGCGCTCGAAGGCCCGGAGCGGGTGAAGACGATGCGGGATTACGTGAACGCTGCGCTGTTCATTTCGACCGACGATGCGGCGCGCAGGGAGCGGTTGCTCGAAAAAATGGCGGCGGCGCCGGCGCATGTCGTGGTGTCGGCGATGCAGGGATTGCGCGACTACGATCCCAATCTCGCTCGCGGGCGCATCAAGGCGCCGAGCCTCTACATCGCCGCCGACGAGCCGGGGCCGCGCTCCGACATGGCGGCGCTGCGCGATCTGCTGCCGCAGCTCGCCTACGGCCAGACGGTGGGCTCGGGGCATTTCTGCCAGCTCGAGGTGCCCGACCAGGTCAACGCCATGATCGATCGTTTCCTGGCGATCAATTCGGTGTAGCCAGCGTCGCTTTTCGCTGCGGTAGTTCGATCCCGCGCTCCGCACCAGCCAACATGCCTAACGCTTCGTAAACCTTCATCCCGCTGTCACAAGCCACTTCTAGGTTCAGCCTGCCTTGAGGAACTCAGTGGGGTAGGCGTGAGACCATCCGGCGATCGGCGTAACGGCGCTCTGCGCCTTGTCGGCCTTGCAGTTCTGATTGCGGGGCTCTTTTTCGGCTCGGTGTTGCCGGCAGCCGCCCAGCGCGTACAGGGATCCGGCTCGACCTTCGCCTTCCCGATCATCAGTGCATGGAGCAAGAGTTTCCTGGAATTCCGGGCCGGCGGCAACGATTTCGTCGCCGACGAGCTCGGCGTCGACTACGAACCGATCGGTTCGCTTGGCGGCATCATGCGGCTGGCGCAATCGGACGTCGATTTCGCCGCCAGCGACGCCCCGCTGCCGCCCGAGGAGCTCGCCAAGCGCGATCTCGCGCAGTTCCCGATCGTTATCGGCGGGCTTGCCGCGGTGGTGAATCTCGACGGCGTGCAGTCCGGCCAGCTGAAGCTGACGGGCGATGTCCTCGCCCGCATCTATCTCGGGCAGATCGCGAGGTGGAGCGATCCCGCATTGGCATCGCTCAATACTGAAATCGAGCTGCCCGACCTTCCGATCACGGTGGTCCATCGCGTGGACGGCTCCGGTTCCACCTTGAGCTTCACGCGCTTCCTTGCCGCGGCGAACGCTGAATGGAAATCGGGACCGGGCAGCGACACGCTGATCGAGTGGCCGACCGGCACGGGCGCCGAGGGAACGTCTGGCATGATGGCCGCGGTCAAGGACAGCCAGGGTACGATCGGCTATGTCGAATACGGGCAGGCCGCCCGGCTCGGCCTCGACGTCGCGCAGCTCGGCAACGGCAGCGGCGCCTTCATCGCGCCAAGCCCTGAGGTTTTTGCAAGAACCGCCGCCGAGGCGAACTGGGATCCAGCGCGCGGTTTCTACCTGCAATTGACCGACGTCCAGGCCGCCGACGCCTACCCGCTGACCGCCGCGACCTTCGTCCTCATGCACAAGCGCGAGCGTTCGACGGCGCGCACGCGGCGCACGCTGTTCTTCCTGTCGCACGCATTGGAGCGCGGCGGGCCCGAGGCGGCGGCGCTGGGCTACGTGCCTCTTCCGGCATCCCTCGTCGAGAAGGTGAAAACCTATTGGCACGAGGTCCTGCCGGGGGCGGCCGGGCTGTGACGGCGTGACGTTTTTGATGACGCAAAGGAATTGAACAATGGATGTCGATTATTTCCGCGAGATCATCGTTCCCGTGATCGGGGGGCTCGGCATATTCCTGCTCGGCCTCGAATTCATGTCGAACGGCATCCAGGCGCTGGCCGTCAACCGCATGCGCGACCTGCTCGCCAAATTCGCAGGCACGCCGGTCAAGGGCGTGCTGGCCGGCACGATCATCACCGGCGTGCTTCAGTCATCGACCGCCATGACCGTGATGGTGGTGGGGCTCGTCAACGCGGGCGTCGTTGCGCTGCGCCCCGCAATCAGCGTCATCATGGGCGCCAATATCGGTACCACGCTCGGCAACGGCCTGATTGCGCTGCCGCTCGGGCCGCTCGGCCTGCTGTTCGCCGGCATATCCGCGCTGTTCTACGTGTTTTCCAAGAGCGAGCGGACGCGCAACATCGCGCTCGCCTGCATGGGTTTCGGCCTGATCTTCTACGGTCTCAACCTGATGACCGGCGGCCTGAAGCCGCTGCGCAACATGCCCGAGATCATGGGGCTGATCTCCAGCCTGCGCGCCGACAGCTTCCTCGGCCTGCTGGCTTGCGTTCTGGTCGCAGCCTGCATCACCGCGCTGATCCATTCCTCGTCGGCGACGATCGGCATCGTCATGGGCCTGGGCGAGGCCGGCATTCTCGACAGGCAGACGGCTGTGGCCTTCTCGCTCGGCGCCGACCTCGGCACCACCATCACCTCGTGGATGGCGTCGCTCAACCTGTCGAAGAACGCCAAGCGGGCGGCCTATGCCCACATCTCGTTCAATTTCCTCGGCGTCGCCGTCATGCTGCCGCTGTTCTTCCTGTCCATGCAGCTACTCGAATATGTCATGCAATATTTCGGCGGCAATCCGGGCGCGCCGGTCATGGTGGACGGCAAGGAGACCTATCCGCTGGTCCCTGTCGCCATCGGCCTCTATTCGACGGCTTTCAACATCTTCAACACCTTGCTTCTGTTTCCCTTCGTCGGTGTCTTCGAGAGGTATCTCTCGCGCGTCGGCCATACGGAGGCGGAAGAGATGGAAGATTATTCGACCCCGAAATATCTCGACCGTTCCTATTCGGGCGACCTGCTGAAAGCGGTACCGGCGGTGCAGAAAGAGACGCTGCGCGACCTGGAGGCGGGCGCCGTGTTCCTCGACATAGCGCGCGGCGCCAAGTCGGCGCCGAAGGATCCAGGCGAACATTTCGTGGCGGTCGACATCCTCAACCGCGATATCCGCAGCTATTCCGCGTCGCTGTTCCGGGAGGACATGCCCTACGACCAACTCGACCTCGTCGCCAGCCTGATCGAGGAAGCGGATTTCACCGCGAGCCTCGCGGAAGCGCTGCATCAGGTGGCAAGGCGCGTGAAGCGCGAGCAGTTCGGCCAGCAGGCCCGGGAAGTCGTCGATACGGCGCTCCTCAAGCTCGAGCACTCCATGCGCGCGATCATGCCGAACGGCGGTTTCGATGCGCCGATGATGCCGGCCGGGCATGTGCAGATCGCGGAAGTGGAAGAGCTGCGCAATCGCACGCTCAACACCGGCCGCGGCATCACCTCGGCGGAGCGCGGCGCGATCCTGGCAATCCTCGGCAGCGTCGAGCGGGCCGAGCTGTTGGTCAGGCGCATCGACGCCGAACGCAAGTCAGTCAACCGCGCCGGTGTCCTGGCCAAGATCAATGCCGCGGCTGCCGAACGCCAGGACAGGTCGCGCCCGTCCAGCGCCGGCGAGCCGAGTGCGGTGCCTGCCGAATAGATCGGCCCGAAGAGCTGTTCGCGAATGTGAGGCTGCGACGCTAGATCAGCGCCGTGCGCAGACGCGATCCCTCGCCGAGACGATCGCGCGCTCACGCTCCTGGAGCCCTTCGATCCGCGTCGTCTGGCGTTCGGTGACGGCGGTTGCAACCCGCGCGCCGCCCGGCACCCAGCTCGGGATGTTCGTCTGGGCCACCTTGCCGCGGGTGATGGCGGTCTGGGAGATGCTGCCGGACACTCCCGACAGCGTCTCGTTCAGCTCATTGCAGTCCATTGCCGCATAGGCGGAGGGGTCGACCGATCCTCGCCCGGCGCAGCCCGCAAGCAGGGCCAGGAAGACGATACAGCCGGTCGGCCGGAATGAGACGATCCATGCCATCTCTCCACTCTAACGCCGGCAAGGCCGTTCCGTCGAGAAGAACCGGCCGTGGCAGTCAAACCGTTGGGGAATCTTGATGGCGGTCGAGAACCTGAGATCAATGGAGCAGGGACCGGCGCGCGGCCGCTCCATGAAATTCCTATCTCATTCGAATGCCTCTGCCGGAAGCGTCGGAGCGAATTGCCGCCTCGACCTCTCCGGCAAGCCGATCGACCAGGTCCTGCCACTCGGCTTGTCTTGCCTCGCGCAAAGAAGCCGGCATGCTTGTCACCGTTCCAAGAGCGATTTCCGCCTCCGCAAGCTCTTCGCAAATCTCGCGAAAGGTTTCGTCCGCTTCGATCAGCCTTCTGATAGGCAGTTCGAAATGCGGGAATCGGCGAATTGCCGTCAAAGCTGCTTTTTTGTTTGGGCCGACGCTCTTCATCTCAAGATCCAGTCATAGGCAGGCTATTTGCGCGCTATTGAAGGCGCTATGGCTTGCATGTAATTTACGTAGGATAGCTTGCGCAGGAACAGTGTACGCGGCGAGCGAGGGGAGGGGTCCCGTGAGCCAGGCGCAATCCGCGGGCGGCGAAAGCGACGTTTCGGCCGCCGATTGCCGCGACCAACTCGCCCGTATTCTTGGCAGCGCGGATTTCGACGCGACTGACCGGGAGCACCGCTTTCTAAGCCACGTCGTCGACGAGACGCTGTCGGGACGCGGCGACCGGATCAAGGCCTATTCCATTGCCGTTGAGGTGTTCGGCCGGGATGCATCATTCGATCCGCAGT
This sequence comes from Pseudomonadota bacterium, assembly GCA_023428515.1. Next base: position 14,959 of record JAEYXI010000005.1, read on the forward strand.
CGGATCCGATCGTCCGCATCGAGGCCGGCCATCTGCGGCGAGCGCTCGAGCGCTACTACCTGACCGCCGGGGTAGCCGATCCGATACTCATCACGATCCCCAAGGGCGGCTATGTTCCCGTGTTCTTGCGCCGCCCGCAACAAACGCCGCCCGCCGAGCCAGCGGCGCCGGTGGTGGTGGCGACGCCGGCCGACGCGACGCCAAGCCGTGACGGCAGGCGCCGGTCCCTCGCGATCACGGTTTTGTTGCTCGCGGTGCTGGCCGCGGGATCGTTCGCATGGTGGTGGAGTTTGTCCGGAACGGCTTCCCGGGGGCCGGAAAGGCCCCGCCTGCTGGTGCAACCCTTCGACGATTTGACGGGCACCCAGGCCTCGGCGGCGATTGCAAGGGGGTTGTCGCAGGAGGTGGTCGGGCAGTTGTCCAAGTTCAAGGACATCGTGGTCGTGGAATCCGTCGATACGCGGCCCGATGGCTCTTCCCCTTTGCCGCGTTTCACGCTCGCCGGCAGTGTAAATCTATCGCCGGATTCCTTCCGGCTTCGGGTCAGGTTCTTGAACCGCGCCGATGGCTCGGTCCTGTGGGCCAACAGTTATGACGGCGGAATGAAAGTCGGTGAACTCGTTCGGGCGCAATCCGATATCGCCCGCAACGTTGCGACTACACTCGCACAGGCCTACGGGGTGATCTCGAAGGCGGATGCCTCCAGGCGCATGGATACGCCCCCGGATGATTGGGCGGCCTACTCCTGCACCCTATCGTTCTATGCCTATAGGGCGGAGGCAGATCTCAACCGACTGCCGGGTGTGCGCGATTGCCTCGAGAAGGCAGTCGCTCGCTTCCCGAACTATGCTACCGCATGGGGACTCCTGTCGCAGGCCTATATCGACGGGATGCGGTTCAGCTATCCGTTTGATGCCAGTAGCTCGTCACAGACGATCGACCAGGCCCTCGTCGCCGCCAAGAGGGCCGTAGAGCTTGATCCGTATAATGTTCGTGGACTGCAGGCGGAGATGTTCGCGCTCTATTTCGCCAAAGATGTCGATGCGGCTCTGGCTGTGGGCAAGCGTGCCATGGCCATCAATCCGAACGACACCGAACTCATGGGCGAATATGGTTATCGGCTGGCGCAAGCAGGCAACTGGTCCGAGGGATGTACGCTGGTCGCCGAAGCCCGGGATCGTAACCCCGGTCTGGTCGCATACTACGAAACGGCGCTGGCTCTCTGCGCCTATTTTACCGGCGACTATGAGCAGGCTGCGACTTTGATCAAGCGCGCGGGCGCCGTGCATAACCCAAACTATCATGCCATCGCAGCGGCGATTTTCGCCGAAAGCGGCCAAGCTGCGGATGCCGGGCGTGAACGGGAATGGCTGGAAACCAATGTTCCAGCCCTCATAAAGAATGCCAGACAAGAAGTTGCATTGCGCTTCATGCGCCAGGAGGACGTTGAATTCTTCCTGGGATCGCTGAAGAAGGCCGGCCTGGACATCAAAGATTGACGTAAACAACAGGCCCTTGCCGTCTGAATACTGCCCGTCGCCGCGTAGGCTACAGTTAATTACGTTCCGTACCGTCACTCGATCCGCCACACATCCCGCAGGCAACAACGCCGCTGGATCATGGAGGATCGCAGGATGAAGATCTCACGTCGCACCGTTTCCCTTGGAGGCGCCGGCCTGCTGGCCGCGACCTCGCTCGGCTCGACCTCGGCGCTGGCCGAAGGTCTGATCACCGACCTGATGGAAGGATCCGACGAATTCGGGACCGCGCTGGAAGCCTATATTTACGGCTATCCGCTGGTGACGATGGAAATGACCCGCCGCGTCATCACCAACGTCGCCGAGCCCAAGGGAACGAAGGCCCCGATGGGCCAGCTCATCAAGCTGCGCGAATATCCGAACGCGTCGTTTCGCGACGTGACCGCGCCCAACGCCGATACGCTCTATACGACCGCCTTCCTCGACGTGGGCGACGAGCCCTGGGTTGTCAGCCTGCCGGATATGAACGATCGCTATGCGCTGTTCCCGATGCTGGACGGCTGGACGACGGTTTTCGACGTTCCCGGAAAGCGCACGACCGGAACCGAGGCGCAGACATACGCCATCACCGGTCCCGGCTGGGAAGGCACGCTGCCGGAGGGCGTGAAGCAGTACAAGTCGCCGACCAGCATCGTCTGGCTGCTTGGCCGCATCTACTGCACCGGCACGCCCGAGGATTATGCCGAGGTCCACAAGCTTCAGGACGAAGTGAAGCTCTATCCGCTGAGCGCCTGGGGCAAGGAGTGGACGCCTCCGGCGGGCAAAGTCGACTCGTCGATCGACATGAAGACGGCGGTGCGCGACCAGGTCAACAGCATGGACGCGGTCGAGTATTTCGCCCTGCTCGCCGAACTGCTGAAGCGCAATCCTCCCTACGAAGCCGACGCGCCCATGCTGGAGAAGCTGGCCGAGATCGGCATCGTTCCGGGGCAGGATTTCGACAAGTCGAAGTTCGATCCGGCCTTCGCCAAGCGCCTGCCGCAGATCGGCTTTGCCAAGATCATGCTGCACTTCAAGTTCAGCGACGGCGACATCAAGGACATAGACGGTTGGGGCTTCACCACCAAGACCGGCATCTATGGCACCAACTATGTTCAGCGGGCGCTCATCACGGCCATCGGGCTTGGCGCCAACCGCCCCCAAGACGCGATCTATCCGACCTCGAAGAAGTCAGCCAGCGGGCTCATCAGGCGGGCCTACAACGGTTCGGAAAAATACGTCCTGACCTTCAAGAAGGGGCTGACGCCGCCTGTCTCCGGCTTCTGGTCGCTGACCATGTATGACGAGAACTACTTCTTCGTCGACAATCCGCTGAACCGCTATTCGATCAGCGCGCGCCAGCCTCTGAAGGCCAACGAAGACGGCTCGATCGACCTGCTGATCCAGCATGAATCTCCCGGTGCCGACAAGGAATCCAACTGGCTTCCGGCGCCGAAGGACAAGTTCATCCTGATGATGCGGCTCTATTGGCCGAACGAGAGCAATCCTTCGATCATCGACGGCTCGTGGACGATCCCGCCGGTGAAGAAGGTCGGTTGATCATCTCCCCTGCTGCCAGGACGGCATTTGATCGTCCTGGCGGCATCAAGGGCGGGGGCGCTAACTTGCGGCCCAGTCCAACACGAACCGGATCACTGTCAAAAGCGACATGTTCGCAGAAAGAGGATGCCATGAAATTCAAATCGACCTTGTTCCTGATGATGGCGCTCGCCGGAGCCGGTTTATCCGCAGGCCCCAGCTTCGCCCAGGACGCCATCTCCTCGCCGGCCGGCAAGCAGATCGGCGTCGCCAAGACGCAGATGGAGCCGTCGCTGATCGTGCTCAACTCAAGCGGCGCCAAGCTCGCGGACGGGCAACTCGTCCTTTCCGGCGTCACGGCGAACTCGATCGTCTTCGCCGATCGTCCGGTCCGGGCTGCCGGCCACGTGCTGACCGCGCATCTGCTGGAAGAATGGGCGACCGGTTCGGACAGCTTCGCCAAGGATCCGCCGAACGCCACGGTTTCGGTCCTCAACAAGGATGGAGGCTCGGTGGCCGATGCGGTGGTGACCCTGCGATCCCCCAAGCTGGAAGGCGATACGCTGACCTTTGCCGTCGACGTCCTGGAGGGGAACCTGGACGGCGCGGACGGCCCGGCCTCGACCTTCATCGACATCATCGGCATGCCGCTGACGCCGCTCTCCTTTGCCGGCGCAGCCCGGCGGACGGCCTATCGCGGCGCCTGGTATGCCGGAGCTGCCGCTGGTGCCGCTGCAGCCGCGGCACCCTACTATTACGGTCGCCCGCCGTGCGGCTACTATCCGGCTCCGCCCTGCTATTGATTGGATACGCCAAGGGGCTTCCCGTGAAGATCATCGTCAAAGTCTGCTTCTTCCGGGCGGCTCTTTCCTAGGCATCGACCTGGCGGTGGTCTCATTTCCGCCGCCAGGAAACGCAGCGACAGCGCGATCGGGGTCGACGACCTCGTCGGCATGCGAAAGTAAGCACACTTGCGGGAGGACTATGATGCAGCCCCATAGGATGAAATTTGCCCTGACGCTTCTGTCCCTGGTCCTCGCCGGATGCAGCACAGCGGGAAGCGGCGGCTCCGGCGCAAGCGCGTCGGCGGCCCCGGCAGCCGGCGCAGTGGTCGCCCAGAGCGACATGCCTGGCGTCTGCCAGAATGCGGCTGCGGCGAAATATAACGTGCCGCTCGAAAACGTCAGCACTGAAAGCCCGGTGACGCGAAGCTTCGGTCTTCTTATTCAAGGCTCGGTGGATGGAGATACGAACACGTTCGGCTTCGATTGTCGCTTCAGTGCGGCGGGCGCGTTCCTCGGCCTGATCACCCAATAGACCCGGTCACTCGGAGAATCTCTTGTCGTCCACGGCTGCGGCCATCAGGGCGCGCGTGTAGCTGTCCGCAGGCGTGTCGAAGATTGTCTCCGTCGGCCCCTCCTCGACGATTTTCCCCGCCTTCATGACGATGATGTAATCGGCCATGGCGCGCACCACCGCGAGGTCGTGGCTGATGAAGAGGTAGGACAGCCCGTGCGTGGCCTGCAGGTCGCGCAGCAGCGCGATTATCTGTTTCTGCACCGACCGGTCCAACGCCGAGGTCGGCTCGTCGAGCACGACGACGCTAGGCTTCAGGACGATCGCACGTGCTATCGCGATACGCTGCCGCTGCCCTCCGGAGAATTCGTGCGGATAGCGGTTCCGCATCGCCGGATCGAGCTGGACCTCGCGCAGCACTTCGACGGCCCGCCTGTCGCGGTCGCGTGCCGACAGCGACGGTTCGTGTACCAAGAGCCCTTCACTGACGATCTGCCCGACCGTCATGCGCGGCGACAGTGACCCGAACGGATCCTGGAAGACCAGTTGGAGGCGCTTGCGCAGCGGCCGCATCTCCTTGCGGTCGAATTCCGAGATGTCCCGGTCGGCAAACCGGATGCTGCCTTCGCTCGGCATCAGGCGGAGAAGCGCGCGCCCCAGCGTCGATTTGCCCGAACCCGACTCGCCGACGATGCCGATCGTCTGCCCGCGCTTCAGCGCCAGCGATACGCCGGCGACCGCGTGGATGCTCAGCTTGCCGGTGCGCAGACCGCCGCCGATGTCGAACGTGACCGCGACGTCACGGCCTTCGAGCAATATCGGCGCTGAAGGTTCGGGCAGGGTCTTGCGGCCAGTCGGCTCCGCGGCAAGCAGCATTTGCGTGTAGGCCTGCTTCGGCGCCTCGAAAATCTGCTTCGTCCCTCCCTCTTCGACGACGCTGCCCTCCCGCATCACGTAGACGCGGTCCGCCAGGCGCCGGACGATGCCGAGGTCGTGGGTGATGAAGACGATCGCCATGCCGAGCTTCGCCTGCAGCTCGGCGAGCAGCTTGAGGATCTGCGCCTGGATGGTGACGTCGAGCGCGGTCGTCGGCTCGTCCGCGATCAGGATGTCGGGATCGTTGGCGAGCGCCATCGCGCTCATCACGCGTTGGCGCTGTCCGCCGGACAATTCGTAGGGGTAGGAGCCGAGGCGGCGCTCAGGCTCGGGGATATGGACGAGCTTGAGCAGCCGAAGCGCTTCGGCCTGCGCTTCGTCACGAGACAGGCCGCGATGCCGCCTTATCGGCTCGATCAACTGGTTGCCGATCGAATAGAGAGGATCGAGCGAGGTCATCGGCTCCTGGAAGATCATGGTGATCTTCCGGCCGCGCACTTTGTTGATTCCGGACTTGTCGAGTTCGAGCAGGTTCTGGCCGCGATAGTCGACGTGCCCGGTCGCCCGGCCGTTCGAGGCGAGAAGCTGCATCGCAGCCATCATGGTCTGGCTTTTGCCGGAACCGGATTCGCCGACGATCGCGACGGTTTCTCCGGCATTGACGTCCAGATCGATGCCGCGCACCGCTTCCACGGCGCCGTCCAGCGTCTTGAACGAGACCTTCAGGTCGCGGATGGCGAGGATCGGCTTGCTTTCCATCTCAGCGATCCCTCGGGTCGAGCGCGTCGCGCAGGCCGTCGCCGACGAAGTTGAGCGCAAACAAGGTCGAGACCAGGAACACCGCCGGGAAGAGCAGCAGCCAGTTAGCGCTGCCGATGTTCTTGGCGCCCGCCGCGATCAGCACGCCCCAGCTGGTCATCGGCTCCTGCACGCCGAGGCCGAGGAAGGACAGGAAGCTCTCCAGGATGATCACATGCGGCACCAAGAGCGTCATGTAGATCACCACCGGCCCGAGGAGATTGGGCACGACATGCCGGAAAAGGATGCCCGCGCGGGAGACGCCCAGCGCCTCTGCCGCCTGGACATATTCCTGGCGGCGGATCGACAGCGCCTGCCCCCTGACGATGCGCGCCATGTCGAGCCACAAGACCGCGCCGACCGCCAGGAACATCAGGACGAAGTTTCGTCCGAAGAAGACGACCAGCATGATGACGAAGAAGATGAAGGGCAGCGAATAAAGCACGTCAACGACGCGCATCATGATCTCGTCCGTCCTGCCCCCGATAAATCCGGCGGTTGCACCGTAAACAACGCCGATGACGACTGCGGTGATGCCCGCGAGCAGGCCGATCGCCAGCGAGATGCGTCCGGCCATCAACGTCCTCGACAGCAGGTCGCGGCCGGTATTGTCGGTGCCGAAGATGAAATATTGCTGCTTGATCGAGGCGCTCATCACCGCCTCCTTCCCATCTGCCGATTTGCTCTCCAGCTTGGCGTCGTCGAACGTGTCGGAGCGGTCGAGATAGCGCGTGTTGCGCGCATCGATCTCGCGGCTCGATGTCAGCGTCACGAAGATGCGCTCGTCTTCCTGCCGCCACTCTTTGACGTCGGCGCGCATGCGCCGCACGGCGTCGCCGAGCGCCGTCTCGATCATTTCTGCCTTCGGATATGCCGATAGGCTGGGCGGCGTCCTGACATAGTCCTGGTAGATCGTCGTGTAGCTGTGCGGCACGAGCCAGGGGCCGACGATGCACGCCACGGTCATCAGCACCAGATAGAACAGGCTGAACATCGCCGCCCTGTTGGCGCGCAGCCTGGCCCATGCGTCGCCCCACAGCGAGCGCCCCGCGACCGGAGACTCGGCAAGCGTCGCCGCGGCCACCACGTCAGTCATAGCGCACCCTGGGGTCGACCACGGCGTAGAGGATGTCGACGATAAGGTTGAAGACGATGGTGAAGAGCGCGATGACCACGACCGTTCCCATGACCAGCGTGTAGTCGCGGTTGAGCGCTGCATCGACGAAGTAGCGGCCGACGCCGGGAACGGCAAAGATCGTCTCGACGATGATCGAGCCGGTGAGCAGGCCGGCGGCGGCCGGTCCGGCATAGGAGATGATCGGCAGCACCGCGCCGCGCAGCGCGTGCTTGACGATGACCGACCAGTCGGAGAGGCCGAGCGCACGGGCGGTGCGGATATGGTGAGCGCGCAGTGCCTCGATCATCGAGCCGCGCATGAGGCGCGCGACGATAGCGATCTGCGGCAGCGCCAGCGTCAGCACCGGCCCGATCTTGTTGACGAAAGCGCCGTCGCCCCAACCGCCGATCGGCAACAGGTTCCAGGTCAGCCCGAAGAGAAGCTGGATCAACGGCGCGATCACGAAGGTGGGGATAGTGCTTCCCGCGGTCGCCGTGGCGATGACGGCATAGTCGGCGGCGCGGTTCTGGTTGAGCGCGGCGACGACGCCGAGCACACCGCCCACAAGCAGCGCCAGCAGCAATGCCATGGAGCCGAGCTGGACCGAGACCGGCAGGCCGTTGGCAAAGAGTTCGCCGACGGTGAAGTCGGGCAGGTTGTAGCTCGGCCCGAAATTGCCGTGCAGCAGGTTGTTCATGTAGTTGAGGTACTGCAGCCACAGCGGATCGTTGAGGCCGAACTGCGCCTCGAGATTGGCCTTGATCGCCGGCTGCAGCCCGCGCTCCTGGTTGAACGGGCCGCCGGGCGCCACGCGGATCAGGAAGAATGCGACAGTGACGATGACGAACATCGTCGGGATGGCGGTCAGAAGCCGCCGCAAGACATAAAGCAGCATGTAAGCCCGCCTTTGCTTGCCGACCGCCGCTCTCAAGCCGGAGAGCGGCGGTCGCGCATCGGGTTACTGCTGCTTGCTGATGAAACGCGACGGATGAATGTCCATCACATTGTCTTCGAAGCCCGAGAGCTTCGGGGACACGATGTTGTGGAAGCTGTAGTAAAGCAGCGGAATGTTGCCGACTTCGTCGACCAGCACGCGCTCGGCCTCGCTGAGCAGCTTCAGGCGCTCGTCCGGATTGCCGCCGGCCGCGGCCGCCTTGTCCATCGCTTCCTCGAATTTCGGGCTGTTATAGCTCGAGTAGTTGTTGCCGCTCGCCTTGCGCGAGATGCCGAGGAAGGTTTCGGGATCCTGGTAGTCGGCGATCCAGCCGGCGCGGGCCACATCGTAGTCGCCCTTCTGCTCGAGATGGCCGTAATGGGTCTTGGTGTCCGTGTTGAGCAGCGTCACCTCGATGCCCAGCGGCTTAAGCTGTTCCTGTATGGCCACGGCAGTGTTCTTGTGGTTCTCCGACGTGTTGTAGCGGATTTCCATCTTCAGCGGCTTCTCCGGCGTGTAGCCGAGCTTTTCGAGGATCGCCTTGGCGGCGTCCTCCCGGTCGATCTGCGACTGGTCGGCGTAGCTCGCCACGGCCGGCGTGTAGCCTTCGATGCCGGGCGGCACCATCGAATAGCCGGGGAACATCGAGTTGCCCCAGACCTTTTCCGCCAGGAAATCGCGGTCGATCGCCATCGAGACCGCATTGCGCAGCTCGACATTGTCCCACGGGGCCTTGTCGGTCTTGATCGAGTAATAATAGGTGCCGAGATAGGGCGCGACGCGGATCTGGTCGCCGAACTTGGCCTTCAGGTCGGCCAGTTGCTCGGTCGGCAGGTCGTCATAGCTATCCAACTCGCCGGCCTCGAAGCGTTTCATCGCCGAAGACCGGTCTTCGGTCGGGATGAAGTTGATGACGTCGATCTTGACGTTGGCCGCATCGTGGAATTTCGGGTTCTTGACCATCCGCATGTGGTCGTTCGGCACCCACTCGGCCAGCGTGAAGGCGCCGTTGGACACCAGCTTGCCGGGCTTGATCCAGTCCGCGCCGTCCTTCTCGATCGACGCCTTGTTGACCGGGTAGGTCGCCTGGTGCGTCAGCATTTCGAGGAAATAGGGGGTCGGCGCTTTTAGCGTGATCTCGAGCGTCGTCGCGTCGATCGCCTTGACGCCCATGTCCTCAGGTTTCGCCTTGTCGGTGTTCACCTCCTCGGCATTGACGATCGGATAGAGCATCGAAGCATATTCGGCTGCGGTTTCGGGGTTCTCCAGGCGTCGGAAGGAGTAGACGAAGTCTTCCGCGGTCACCGGGCTGCCGTCCGACCAGGCCGCATCGGCGCGAAGCTTGAAAGTATAGGTCTTGCCGTCGTCCGAGACGGTCCAGCTTTCGGCCACGCCGGGGATGAGAGCGGCCTTCGCGTCCTGCATGACCAGGCCTTCGAACAGGTCGCGCATGACGTGCGCCTCGTAGACGGTCGATGTCTTGTGTGGGTCGACGGTCTCCAGTTCCGCGGCGCTGCCGCGATTGTAGACGACTTCCGAGAGCGCGGGGGAAACCAGCGCGCCGCCGACCAGCACCAGGCTGGAGGTGAAAACGGTCGCCCTAAGCAGGGATTTCAGCATTTTCGGGTTCTCCTCTTGCAGGGTGTTCCCCTCAGAACACGCACAATCGCTCAGGCGGACCCGGAAAACTCCGACGGACGCCAGAGCAGGGCGGCGATGTTCGCCGCCTTTCTGAGGCGAGACCCTATCAGGCGCGTCTGCAATTTCAACTGAGGGGAGAGTTCACGCAAGGGGAGCACGCAAGGCAGTATGGCGCCGTTGGTGGGACTCACGGCGCCCGACGCTTGATCTCAGGTGCGCGCGAGGACGACGTCGACCTTTGGCCCACTCCTGATCGTCTGGTAGACGACGCAGTAGCGCTCGGTCAGCTTCAGCAACTGGTCGAGCTTCTCCTGCTCGGCATCGGTATCGACGTCGAAGCGCAGCCTGATCCCGGCAAAGCCGACCGGCGCGTCCTTGGCGACGCCCAGCGTGCCGCGGAAGTCCAGGTCACCCTCCGCCGACACCTCCGCGCCGCGCAGCGGGATGTCGAGGGCGGTGGAGACAGCCTTCAGCGTCACGCCGGCGCAGGCTACCAGCGCCTCGAGCAGCATGTCGCCGGAGCAGAGCTCCAGCCCGCTGCCGCCGGTCGCCGGATGCAGGCCGGCAACCGCCAGGGCGCGGCCGGTCTCGACCTTGCAGGCGATGTTCGTGTCGTCGAGCGTGCCTTTCGCCTTCAGCGTTATCAGCCCGGCGTTCGGGTCGTTGCGGTAGCGTTCCTTGATCGGCGCCTGCATCGCGCGCAGTTCGGCGGCATCCATGTCAAAATCCTTCATTCGGTTCTGTGGGGGATTGGCGATGTCAGATGGAGTAAGTCGCCTCGGCCAGCCGATCCCGTATCGCGGTGGCGGAAGCGCGATCCAGCGAGCGGTCGAGAGAGTCGAGGACCTGCCGTCGGACGGCATCGAACTCATCCGAGCGGCGGTCGCGCGGGCGCGGGAGGCCTGCTGCTATCTCCTCGAAGATCCGGCCCGGTCGGGGACGCATGATCATGACGCGGTCAGCCAGCGCGATGGCTTCGTCGACGTCATGCGTGACAAGTACGAGGGTGGGCCTGGAGTCCGCCCAAAGGGCGAGAAGATGATCCTGCAGGTCGGCGCGGGTGAAGGCGTCGAGCGCCGAGAACGGCTCGTCGAGCAGGAGCACCTCGGGTCGCGGCACCAGGGCGCGGGCGATGGCAACGCGCTGCGCCTGGCCGCCTGAAAGCTCGCGCGGCCAGGCGTTTGCCTTGTCGGCGAGGCCGACGCGCGCAATCGCGGTGGCGACGCGCTCATCCCGCTCCGGCCGCGGCAGATGCTCGATGCCGAAGGCGACATTGCCGGCAACGGTAAGCCAGGGAAGCAGGCGCGGCTCCTGGAAGACGATGCCGATCTTTTCATGCGGCGCGGTGATGGTCATTCCGTTGAGTACGACGCGGCCGCGGCTCGGCGTGTCGAGGCCGGCGATCGCCCGCAGCATGGTGGACTTGCCGCAGCCCGAGCCGCCGATCACCGCGACGATCTCGCCGAGCGCAACGGACAGGTTGACGCCTTCCAGCGCATGAACGCCGTTCGGGTAAGTCTTGCCGACGCGGTCGAGGACGAGCATGTCAATTCGCCCCGTGAGGCGCGAAACGGTCTTCCCAGCGCAGGAAGGGCCTTGTCGCAGCGACGATCAGCCAGTCGGTGATCTTGCCCAGGATGGCGAAGGCGACGATGGCGGTGACGATCTGGGCAGGCTTGCCGAGCTGCTGGCCGTCGATCAGCAGGTAGCCGAGGCCCTGCGAGGCGCCCATGAACTCGGCGGCGACGACGAACATCCAGCCGAGGCCGAGACCGGAGCGCAAGGCGATGACGTAGGAGGGAAGAACCGCAGGCAGCAGGATGCGGCGGACCATCTGCGCGCCGGAGAGGCGGAAGACGCGGCCGACCTCGACGATCTTGCGGTCGACCGAGGCTACGGCGCCCATGACACCGAGATAGACGGGGAAGAATACGCCGACCGCGATCAGCGTGACTTTCGACGCCTCGAAGATGCCCAACCAGAGGATGAACAGCGGCACCCAGGCGATGGACGGGATGGCCCGCAGCGCCTGCAGGGTCGGATCGAGCAGCCGGCTGAGAAAGCTCGAATAGCCGGTGATGGCCCCGACGATCGTGCCGGCCGCGACGCCGGCGCCGAAACCGACGGCGACGCGTGTCAGCGTAGCGATGGCATGGTGCTGCAGCTGGCCGCCCTCAGCCAGTTGCAGGAAGGTCTCCCAGATGACGGATGGCGGCGGAACGAGCCTGCCCGAGGACCAGCCGAGCCGGACGGCAAGTTCCCAGCCGATCGCGGCAAGCACGGGAAGCAAGAGCCCCAGCGCCGGCCCCTTCAGCCGATCGAGCAGGCTCCTGGGCCGCTCCTGCCGAAGCTCCGTCGTCTCGCCGGCTACACTACTCTCCACGACAGCCATTGAATGCTCACGCCTTCGCTGCTGCCCGGCCCGTCATCGGGGCAGGGCAGCACTGACCCAGGGTCAGTTCCCGACCGGCACGTACCCGTCGACGACCAGATCGTCGAGGGTTTTCTGCACGTCGACGCCAGCCTCGATGACGCCTGCCTTCTGCAGGGCGAGGCCGGCCTGCAGGATCGACTCGCGCTGGGCCTCGCCGATCACGCCGTTGCTCAGGTCGGTGCGCTCGTTGAGCTGCTTGTCGGCGACCGCCTCGGGCAGCTTCGTCGCCGCGACGAAGCTCGCCCTGAGTTCATCGGGATGTTCGAGCGCATATTTGCGCGCATTCTCGTAGACGACAAGCACTCGCTTCACGAGATCCGGATATTGCTCCAGGAACTCCTGCCGTGTGCTCAGTATGCCGTAGGTGTTGGCGTCGGCATCGCGGTAGAAGAGGCGCGCGCCTTCGTTCAGTTCGACATTGGCCATCATCGGATCGAGACCGGCCCAGGCGTCGACATCGCCGCGAACCAGTGCGGTGGCGCCGTCAGGATGCTGCAGCAGCACCGGCGTGATGTCCTGCTCGGTCAGGCCGGCGCCCTGGAGCGCGCGGACGAGGAAGATGTGCGGGTCGGTGCCGCGGGTGACCGCAACGCTCTTGCCCTTCAGGTCCGCGACACTGTTGATGCCGCTGTCCTTGCCGGTGACCAGCGCCGTCCATTCCGGCTTCGAATAGACGTAGACCGACTTGATCGGGTTGCCGTTGATCTTGCTGACTAGGGCGGCGGCGCCCGCGCTGGAGCCGAAATCGATCGAGCCGGCATTCAGGAACTCGAGCGCCTTGTTGGAGCCGAGGGACTGCACCCAGGTGACCGAGATCTCGTCCTTGGCGAATTCTTCCTCGAGCCAGCCCTTGTCCTTGAGCAGCATCGAGACCGGATTGTAGGTCGCCCAGTCGATAGTGATTGCGTCCGGCTTGTCGGCGGCGAAGGACGCAGCCGAGGGCAGGAGGCCGAGCGACAGCGCAAGACCGAGGACGAGACGACGCGAAAGAAACTTCATAGCAACTCCCCCACACGATTTCCGGCGCGGCAGCACCGGCGTTGATCGACACGGACCATGGGTCCGCAATCAGCCCGCGGGAGAATTTTCAGCCCGCGCTTTAGCTGCATTTGTTGAGCGCCCGCAAGCTGCATGCTCAAATCGGCGCTTCGACTGGATTATAGAGCGGCTCTTTTGCTGGCAAACCGGAACGATTTGCTTTCTTGCCCGGGACTCCGGAAAAAAATTCCAAGGAACGCGAGGGCTGTGGTGTTCCACTGACGGGCGCTTATCGCGGCCGGCCTACCAAGCCAACATGTCCCAGGCAAAACGAGCGCAGACGAGAAGAAGGAACAGCCCGAATGCCGTTTCCAGGGCGCGCCGTGACAATGCATGCGCCAGGGCTACCCCGAGGCGGGTCGTGAGCAGCGACGTCGGGATGGTCAGTATAAAGGTCGCCAGCGAGACGAAGCCGATGGCGTCGGGCGGCAGGTCAGGGCGACCGTAGCCTGCGGCCATGTAGCCCAGCGTCCCGGGTATCGCGATCAGCACCCCGACGCCGGCCGATGTCGATACGGCGCGGTGGATCTGCACGCCGTGCAGCGTCATGACGAGATTGGAGACGGCGCCGCCGCCGATACCCATCAGCGCTGAGATGAGACCGATCACCGCACCATAGAGGCGGAGCACCCCGCGCGACGGCATCTCCTCGCGCAGCCTCCATCCCTTGCCGCCGGAAAGCAGCTTTGCGGCATTGACGACCCCAACAAGGATGAAGACGCCCTGGAACACTTCAGGCGAGGCATAGCGAGCGATCGCGGCGCCCGCGAGGACGCCGATCAGCACCGGAATGGCCCAAATGCGGAGCAGGTCGAGATCGACCGTGCCGCGCTTGTAGTGTCCCAGCGCCGAGTTGATAGAGGTCGGGACGATGACGGCAAGCGACGTGCCGACGGCGAGCGGCATGGCGACGCCGGGCTCGTAGCCGAGAATTCCGAAGATTTCGAAGAACACCGGAACGGAGATCGCGCCGCCGCCGATGCCGAAGAGGCCGGCGAGGAAGCCGATGGCAGCGCCGGCGACGATTAGCGCCGCGACGAGCGTGAAGAGTGTCGCGGGGTCTGAGAGAACTTGCAATTCTGGCTACCTCAACAGGAACCGCGTCAGGCTCGCGCCGTCGAAACGCCCGAGACCATCCGCGAGCGCCTTTTCGTAGCTCTCGCGGGCGGCGCTGGAGAGCGGCAGTGCGTTGCCGCCCGATTGGGCCCAGGCGAGCGCAAGGTTGAGATCCTTGCTCAAGCCGGCGATGTCGAAGGTTCCCGGCTGGTCGGCCCCGGCCAGCGTATCGACGACCACTTGTGCGCGGTTCTTCAATACGGTCGGCCCGGCGGAACTGTCGGCGATGAGGCTGACCGCCATTTCGTCCGGTATGCCCGAGCCCTTGAGCATCGCCAAAGCTTCGGCGAGCGTCTGCCAGTAGAGGGCAAGCGGCAGGTTGACGGCGAGCTTCATCTGCGCGCCTGAGCCGACGGGTCCGAGATGCTCGACGCGGCGGCAAAGCTGGTCGAGAACCGGCTTTGCCCGCGAGAACGCTGCCTCCGTTCCGCCGGCCATGCCGAGAAGCTGTCCCTTCAAGGCCGGCGCAACAGTGCCGCCGACCGGACAATCCACGAAGTCCGCGCCGGCGGCGGAAATCTCCGCCGCGATTGCGCGGGTCTGGTCGGGCAATATCGTCGACATGTCGACGACGAGCCGCCTGGAAATGCCTGCCTCGATCAGGCCGTCCGCCACGGCCTCGACCGCCTTGGCATCGGTCAGTGAAATCAGAATGGTGTCGGCCGCCGCAAGCGCCGCCAGATCGGGAACGATCTTGGCGCCGGCCTTGGCGGCCTCTCCGGTTCGGTCTGCCGTCCGGTTCCAGACGAGCACGATGTGACCCGTTTCGATCAGGCGACGGGCAAAGGCTGTGCCCATCCTGCCGGCGCCGGCAATTCCGACCATCCTCATTGCTGCTCCCCCGTTTCGAGCCCGAGTATCTGCAACGTCGTTTCCCCCGAGCGCAAGCGCTCCATCATGGCGGCTTCCTTGGCCACACGGGCCTCGCCGGCGGAAACCGCATCGGCCGCGGCTTCGGCCGGCAGGACGATGACCGCATCCGCGTCGGCGATGACGAGGTCGCCCGGGCGGATCTCCACCGACCCCAGTGTGATGGTTTCACCGATCCGGCCAGGATCGCGTTTTGAGGTGCCGCGTATGTTAAGGCCGCGGCAGAAGACTGGAAAACCAAGTGCGGCAATGCTCGCGCTGTCGCGCACCGAGCCGTCGATGACCATCCCGGCAATGCCGCGCAGCTGGCAGGCCAGCGCCATGATCTCGCCGAATGGCCCGCTCTCGATGCTGCCGCCATAGTCCACGACCAGCATGTCGCCTGGGGCGGCGGCTGCGATCGCGCGATGCAGCGCGAGGTTGTCGCCCGGCTGGCAGCGCACCGTCAGCGCCGGCCCGGCCGCAGCCGCGCCGGGTGCGAGCGGGCGGAGAGGCAGGTCGACGATCCTTGCGGACGGAGCTGCCTCTCCAATGGTCGCCGTGCCAAGCGCGGCAAGCCGTGCGGCGAGTGTCACGCCGCCTTGGCCCCGACACGCACCTGCATGTTGGCCAGTCCGTCGACGGAGCAATCGAGTACGTCGCCGGTGACGACTGCGCCGACGCCGGCCGGCGTGCCGGTCATGATGATGTCGCCGGCTTTCAGTTCGTGCTGCTCGGACAGCTTGGCGATGATCTCGTCGATCTTCCAGATCATGAGCGAGATATCGGCATCCTGGCGCACTTCGTCGTTGACCTTCAGCTTGACGTGCCCGGATTCCATCACGCCGACGTCCTCGACGCGGGTGATCGGCCCGATCGGCGCGGAACGGTCGAAGGACTTCGTCACCTCCCACGGCAGGCCTTTTGCAAGTGCTGCAGCCTGGTGGTCGCGCCGGGTCATGTCGAGGCCGACCGCATAGCCGAAAATGTGCCGGGAAGCGTCGCCCTCGGCGATGTTGTAGCCGCCCGACTTCAAGGCGACGACGAGTTCGCATTCGTAGTGGAAGTTGTTGGTGAACACGGGGTAAGGGATCTCGCCGCCATTCTTCACCACCGCGTCCGCCGGCTTCATGAAGATCACGGGCGGGTCCCGTTCGTCGGCGTTCATCTCGCGGATATGAGCGACGTAGTTCTTGCCGATGCAATAAATCCGCCTGACCGGAAACTTCTCGTCCGATCCGGTTATGTCGAGATGCGCCTGCGGTGGTGCCGAGACGGCATAAGAGACCATGGTTTTCCTCCCTGAATTACAATCCGTCCCCATCGCGGGCAGGTACCTCGCCGGG
>JAEYXI010000040.1 GCA_023428515.1 Pseudomonadota bacterium
GTCGAAATCTCCCCCCGCGTGGGGGAGATGTCCGGCAGGACAGAGGGGGGCGCCATAGGGCATCGACGTGGCCGCGATCGGAATGTCCTGTCGAATGCTGCCTAGTCCAGCCGCTCCAGCTCGTCGATCAGGCCGCTGATCACGCCAAGCCCGATCTGCCAGAACTTCGGATCGGACGCATCGAGCCCGAACGGCTTCAGCAGTTCCGAATGATGCTTGGTGCCGCCGGCCTTCAGCATCTCGAAATATTTCTCCTGAAAACCCCGCTCGGCGTTCTGATAGACGGCGTAGAGCGAGTTCACCAGGCAGTCGCCAAAGGCATAGGCGTAGACATAGAAGGGCGAGTGGATGAAGTGCGGGATATAGGTCCAGAACGTCTCGTAGCCTTCGCGCAGCCTGATCGCCGGTCCCAGGCTCTCGGCCTGCACCTCCAGCCAGAATTCGCCGATCTTGTCCGAGGTCAGCTCGCCGTTCTTGCGTTCGGTATGCACCTTGCGCTCGAACTCGTAGAAGGCGATCTGGCGCACGACCGTGTTGATCATGTCCTCGACCTTCTGAGCGAGCATCGCTTTCCGCTCGCGGCGGTCGCTCGTCCTGTCGAGCAGCGAGCGGAAGGTCAGCATCTCGCCGAACACCGAGGCCGTCTCGGCGAGCGTCAGCGGGGTGGAGGCCATCAGCGCCCCCTGCCCTGCCGCCAGCACCTGGTGCACGCCGTGGCCGAGTTCGTGCGCAAGCGTCATCACGTCGCGCGGCTTGCCCATGTAGTTGAGCAGCACGTAAGGGTGCGCCGACGGCTCGGTCGGATGCGCAAAGGCGCCCGGCGCCTTGCCGGGTCGCACCGGCGCGTCGATCCAGTTCCTGTCGAAGAAGGTGCGCGCGATTTCCGCCATGTCCGGCGAGAAATCCTGGTAGGCCGACAGCACCGTGTTCTTCGCTTCGTCCCATCCGATCGTCGCCTGCGGGGTTTCGGGCAGCGGCGCGTTGCGGTCCCAGTGGTTCATCGCCTCCATGCCGAGCCAGCGCGCCTTCATAGCATAGTAGCGGTGCGACAGGCGCGGATAGGCGTCGCGAACGGCGGCGGCGAGCGCATCCACGACTTCCTTCTCCACCCGGTTCGCCAGATGCCTGCTATCGGCGATATCCTGGAAACCGCGCCAGCGGTCGGAGATCTCCTTGTCCTTGGCGAGCGTGTTGGTGACCAGCGTGAACGTCCTGAGGTTCTTGCGAAACGTCGCGGCCAATGCCTCGGCCGCCTGCCTACGCACCTCGCCGTCTGCGTCCTGCAGCCGGTTCAGCGTCGGCTCCAAGAGCATCTCCTCGCCGCCGACGTCGAAACGCAGCTCCGTCATCGTCTCGTCGAACAGCCGGTTCCAGGCGCCGCGCCCGGTGATCGACTTCTCGTGGAAGAGCTGCTCGATGCGGTCATCGAGCTGGTAGGGCTTGTCCTTCCTGAGGTCGATCACCCAGGGACGGTAGTGGCCGAACACAGGATCGGCCTCGAGCGCGGCCTCGATCAGCGCGTCGTCGATGAGGTTCAGTTCCAGCGCGAAGAACAGCAGATGCGCGCTGGCGTCGGTCATCTTCTCCTGGATGTCGCCGTAGAGCTTGGCCCGCTTGGGATCGGACGTGTCGCCGGCATAGACGAGACCGGCATAGGAGGCGATGCGGCCGATCAGTTCCTCCAGCGCCTCGAAATCGCGCAAGGCGATGCCCAGTTCGCCTGCAGTGCCCTTTCCGGCCTCGGCGGCCAGCGTGCCCTTCCAGCGGCCTTCGAACACCTTCGCATCGCGCCCGGCGCGCTCAATGTCGGCCTTCAGCTCCGGCGCATCCATGCCGGCATAGAGGTCGGCGAGGTTCCACTCCGGCAGGTCGCCGAGCGTCGCCTTGTTGTCCCTCGTCGTTGCCGCGCCTGTTTTCCGCGCCGAAAAAGTCCGCATCTGACCGCCTTCCGAAAATCCGAAACCAGTGAAAAGTCTAAAGACTTCGTTCACCGGCTTTTTTGAAGCGTTATTTAGAAGCCTGTGCCAAGTTGATCCAGTCGCCGGCAACGGCTCCCGAGGGCATGCCCCAAATAGCGATCTCTCATGGCAGGTTCCATACTCATAGTCGATGACGATCCCGTGCAGCGCCGCCTGCTGCAGGCCGTCATGCAGAAATTCGGCTACGAGACGGTGCTCGCAGAGGGTGGCGAGATGGCTCTCGCGACCCTCGAAACGGCTGCCGGGGGCGATATCTCGGCGATCGTGCTCGATCTTTCAATGCCTGGCCTCGACGGCATCGGCGTGCTCAAGGCCATGCGCGAGCGCGATATAGATATCCCCGTCATCGTGCAAACCGCCCAGGGCGGCATCGACACGGTCGTCCAGGCCATGCGCCATGGCGCTTTCGACTTCGTCGTCAAGCCGGCTTCGCCGGAGCGCCTGCGCACCGCAATCACCAACGCGCTCAAGGTAGAGGCGCTCGAAGCCAACGCCAGGCGCACCCAGAAGAAGGGCGGCGTCGTCACCTTCAAGGACATCGTCACGAAAAGCCCGGCCATGGACAAGGTGATCCGGCTGGCGCAGAAGGCCGCCGCCTCCAACATCCCGATCCTGATCGAGGGCGAATCGGGCGTCGGCAAGGAGCTCGTCGCGCGCGCCATCCAGGGGTCCGGCGAGCGCCGTTCAAAGCCCTTCGTCACCGTAAATTGCGGCGCTATCCCCGACAATCTGGTCGAATCGATCCTTTTCGGCCACGAAAAAGGCTCCTTCACCGGCGCCACTGAAAAGCATGTCGGCAAGTTCGTCGAAGCCCACTCCGGCACGCTCTTCCTCGACGAGATCGGCGACCTCCCCCTCGACGTCCAGGTCAAGCTCCTGCGCGCCGTACAGGATGGCGAGGTCGACCCGGTCGGCGGCAAATCGACGGTCAAGGTCGACATCAGGCTGATCTCGGCCACCCATCGCGACCTGCTGCAGCAGGTCAAGGACGGCGCTTTCCGCGAAGACCTCTTCTACCGCCTCAACGTCTATCCGATCGTGGTGCCGCCGCTGCGGGAGCGCCGCGCCGACATCCCGCACCTCGTCCGCCATTTCCTGGCCCGCATGCCCGCCGGCAAGGACGCACCGCGCGTCGACGCGGTCTCCGACGGCGCGCTCGCCATGCTCGAGGCTTACGATTGGCCGGGCAACATCAGGCAGCTGGAAAACGCGGTTTTCCGGGCTTCCGTGCTCTGCGAGGGCACTATCTTGACCGAGGAGGAGTTCCCGCAGATCAGGGCCCAGATGGACGGCTCGATCGACCTCGACCGCTACGAGGCCCGACCGGCCGCGACGTCGGTCGCCATGCCCGCCGAGGCGGCCCAACAGCCCCAGGCAAAGGCCTTCGGCATCCTCAAGGCGCTCGACGAGCGCGGCAACGTCCGGCCGCTCGCCGACATCGAGGTGGAGATGATCAAGCTTGCCATCGACCACTATCGCGGCCAGATGAGCGAGGTGGCACGGCGGCTGGGGATAGGGCGTTCGACGCTCTACAGGAAGCTCAAGGAATATGGTATCGACCCGGAGGACGGTCGTGCCGAGCGGCTTGCTTCTTGATCGCGGAGCCGGCCGCCGATAGCTTGGGATTTGAATTAAACCCGCGATTTACCAAGAAACCGACTTGACGGTTTGCGTCGGATTCTTGCCACGGTGTTACCGCATTTCGGCTTCAATAAGCGGGGATTAACCATTAGGATCGATATTCGGGTGTCTTCCAACACATCCGTGCGTCATCTCCGGGGACAAACGGCAGCCTGCAAGGCCTTTTGATTTGACGAAAAAAGACCGACCCATCGATCGGCGGACGTTGAAGACCGCGGTCTGGCCGAAATGGCTTGCTGGCTTCATGCTGGCATTCGGCTTCATGGCGTCGGCCATGCCGGCCGCCCAGGCCGAGACCCGCACCCTCAAGCTCTATTTCATCCACACCAAGGAAAAGGCCGAAATCACCTTCAAGCGCAACGGCCGCTACGACCAGGCCGGCCTGAAGAAGATCAACAATTTCCTGCGCGACTGGCGCCGCAACGAGCCGACCAAGATGGATCCGCGCCTGCTCGACGCAGTGTGGGAAGCCTACCGGGCCGTCGGCGCCAGGGACTACATCCACGTCGTCTCCGCCTATCGCTCGCCTGCCACCAATTCGATGCTGCGCAAGCGCTCCAAGGGCGTCGCCAACAAGAGCCAGCACATGCTCGGCAAGGCGATGGACTTCTATATCCCCGGCGTGCCGCTGAAGAAGCTCCGTGACGCAGGCTTGCGCGCCCAGGCCGGCGGCGTCGGCTACTACCCGCGTTCCGGCTCGCCCTTCGTCCACATGGACGTCGGCAATGTGCGCCACTGGCCGCGCATGAGCCGCAAGGAACTCGTCGCGGTCTTCCCGAACGGCAAGACGCTGCACGTGCCGTCCGACGGCAAGCCGTTGCCGGGCTTCGAGCAGGCGCTCGCCTCCTACGAGTCGCGCAAGAAGAGCGGCACCACCGCGCTCGCGCTCGCCGCCAGCCCGTCGAAGTCGGGCAGGTCCGGCGGGCTGCTGTCCGCGCTCTTCGGCGGCGGCGCCGACGAGGAAGAGGACAACAGCGAGGGTTCGGGCACCGCTGTCGCGGCCGCCGCGCCCGCCGAGAAGACGCCGAAGCCTTCCAACGATATCCGCATCGTTCCGCCCGAAGAGGCGAACCCGGCTTCCGCGCCATTCAGCGAGGAAGCGGAAGAGACGCCGCAAACCATCATCGCGGCGCTTCCAGCCCGCGACGTGCCGCTGCCGCTCGCCGCGCCGCGGCCCCAAGCTGACGTCGGCCAGACCGATGTTGGCCAGACCACGGTCGCTGCGGCCGAGCCCGAGAACATCCCGTTCGGCATGGCCGAGGTGCTGCCGGAAGACGGCGGCGACGAGATCGCCGAGACCGCCGCCGCCAACATCCCGCTGCCGACCTGGCGCCCCGACGAGCAGGGCGCGGATTCCTCGCTTCTCGCGCTGGCGCCAGAATCGAGGCTCAATCCCGCCCTCGAGGAGGCCAGCATGGCCAGCGTGAGCGGCTCCGAATCCGACGATATCGAAGCGGTGATCGAGGAAAACAACCAGCGTCTCGCCGTCCTGTCGCAGCCTGCCGGCATCGACGACGCGGTCGCTTCGCTTTCTCGTGAGACCAGGTCGAGAGTCGCACCGGAAAGCGTCAAGACGACGCGGAAGTCCGACCGTGCCCCCGCCGGCAACAAGCCAGCGCCGAAGCCGTTGGTCGTCGCCGCGCAGCCGGAGGCCGCGCGCTGGGCGCTCGGCGGCGAAACCGAACTCGCCTACGCGGCCGGCGGCCCGTCGATTGAGCATCTGCAGAGCGTGGCGAGCGAAGTTTTTGCCACGGGCTTCCAGCGCGACACGATCGTCGCCGACGCCAGCCGCTTCAGCGGCAAGGCGGTCACCTTCATGCCGGTCGCCCGCTTCCAGAACTGAACCGCAAGCAGCGGCAAAACAAAAGGCCGGCGTCGCCGGCCTTTTTCGTTTGCGGACGCCGTCGCGCGATCTCTCAGACGGTCCGCCCTGCCCGCGCCAGGCCGTGCGCGACCAGCCGGTCGATGATCTCGGGATAGCTGACGCCGCTGGCAGCCATCGCTTTCGAATACATGCTGATGTCGGTGAAGCCGGGGACGGTGTTCACCTCGTTGACCAGGCATTCCATGTCGTCGGTCACGAAGAAGTCGACACGCGCCATGGCGTCGCAGCCGAGCGCCCGGAACGCGGCCGCCGCCAGCTCGCGGACCTTACCCTCGATCCCCTGCGCCAGCTCGGCCGGCACTTTCAGCGCCGCGCCGTTCTCGTCGATATATTTGGCGTCGTAGCTGTAGAAGCCGTGGCTTTCGGCGGGCGCGATCTCGCCGGGACGCGACACGAACAGGCCGCCCTCGGTATCCTCGAGCACGCTGCATTCGATCTCGCGCCCGCGAATGAATTTTTCGGCCAGCAGCTTGCGGTCGTGCTTGAACCCTTCGGCCAGCGCCGCCCGGTATTCCTCTTCGCTGGAAACCTTGCTCACGCCGACCGAGGAGCCCTGCCGGGCCGGCTTGATGAATACCGGAAGCCCGAGCGCGCTTTCGATCTCGGCGAAGCCGGGTTCGGCGCCCTGCTGGATCGTGACCGACGGCGCAACCGACAGCCCCGCCTCCTTCATGAGGCGCTTGGCGATGTCCTTGTCGAGGGCGGTCGCCGATCCCAGAATGCCGCAGCCGGCGAGCGGCACGCGCGCCACTTCCGCCAACCCCTGCACCGCTCCGTCCTCGCCATGCAGCCCGTGCAGCACGGGAAAGAGGATGTCGATCCCGGGCAATTCGTGCGGCACGCCCTCGACCGGAATGGCGAGGAGCCGTCCCTGCCCGCCCGGCACAAGGCTGAGTTCGGTACCCGCCGATGGCTTCGCCAGCGCGCCATCCTCATAGCTCGCCAGCAGCCATCGTCCTTCGCGGGTGATGAATACAGGGACGGCGTCGTACTTCGCCGGGTCGAGCGCACGCATGACATTGCTGGCGGACATCACCGAGACGTCGTGCTCAGCGGAGCGTCCGCCAAAGAGCACCGCTATGCGCAATCTTTTCGCCGCCATGGCTCGCCGAAGCTCAGATCGGCTTCAGCTCGCTCGCCTGGCGGGCGAGCGATTCGATCAGATCCCACCTGCCTTCGCGGATCATCTCGTCCGGCGCGACCCACGAGCCGCCGACGCAGACAACGTTCGGCACGGCGAGATATTCCGGCGCGTTGAGCGCAGAGACGCCACCGGTCGGGCAGAAGCGCGCCGCCGCGAGCGGCGAGGCGAGCGACCTCAGGAACACCGTGCCGCCGGCCTGCTCCGCCGGAAAGAACTTTAGGAAATGGATACCGGCTTCGAGCGCCATCATGATCTCGCCGGGCGTGATCGCGCCGGGCAGCAGCGGCACCTCGCTGTTGCCTTGTGCCGAGATCAGGCTTGCCGTAACGCCGGGGCTGACGATGAATTTCGAGCCGGCCGCCGCCGCCTCCTCGAACTGTTTCGGATTAAGCACCGTACCGGCGCCGACCACGGCGTCCTCGACCTCGCCGGCGACGCGCCTGATCGCCTCCAGTGCATCCTTGGTGCGCAGCGTGATCTCGATCATCCGCAAGCCGCCTGCTGCCAGCGCGCGGGCGAGCGGCACGGCGTTTGCCGCATCCTTCACCTTCAGCACCGGAATGACGGGCTGGCCGCCGAGCAGGGCGATGAGCTTTTCGGATTTGCCAGTCATTGCTTCGCTCGTCATTCCTTCGCTCGACATCGGTCCTCTTTCGGCTTTGCGGGAGTTTAAACCGGTTAGCAGAACGGTCGTGACGAGTCTATGAACGGCGCCGCGAGCCGGATCCTTGCCCTCGCGGAGAGGACGATCGCAACGCCGGCTCCTCCCCTGCGAAGCGGAGGAGGGGGACCACGCGAAGCGTGGTG
>JAEYXI010000142.1 GCA_023428515.1 Pseudomonadota bacterium
CCTCCGGGTTCACATTCGCCCAGAAGCCGTATTCGGATGGCTGCAGCGCCTCCCACAGCCCAACCGGCCGCTCCTCGACGAAGGAGATCTTGCGGATCGACTTGATCGACTTGAAGCCGTATTTCCACGGCAGGTGCAGCCTGAGCGGCGCGCCATGCTGCTTGGCGACCGGCTTGTCGAAGGCGCCGGTGACGATGAAGGCGAGGTCGTTTGCAGCCTCTTCGATCGTCACGCCTTCGATATAGGGCCAAGGGTAGAGGAAGCTGTTCTGCCCGTCCGCCATCTCTGGGTCGAGGAAAGTCTCGAAGCGAACGAATTTGGCGGAAGCTTGCGGCTTCGCCAGCGCGACCAGCGATTTCAGCGGAAACCCGGCCCAGGGGACCGCCATGGACCATGCCTCGACACAGCGGTGGCGATAGAGCCGCGTCTCCAGCGGGATTTTTAGCACCAGATCGTCGAAGGCGATGGTGAAAGGCTTTTCGACCAGGCCGTCGATCGCGACCTCCCAGGGACGGATGACGAGATTCTGCGCGTTGGCGGCAATATCCTTGCTCGTCCCGAACTCGTAGAAATTGTTGTAGTGGCCGTTGATCTCTTCGGGCGTGATCGCGCGGTCGAGCTTGAAGGCCTCGTTCTTCTTCGCCGGATAGAGATCGGCGGTCGGATCGGCGGCCTCGGCCCGGCCTCTTTCCGTGGAGAAGGCGAGGGTCGCGGCCGTCAGCATGCCGAGCCCCAAACCCTGCAGGATGCGGCGCCGGTCGAGGTAGACGCTTTCGGGCGTCGCCTGGCTTTCGGGGATCGCCCAGGAAGGGCGGTGAAGTATCGAGACCATGGACTTGCTCCTCGGCTGCAACATCTGCCGCGAATGAGGCGGGATCAACCCGCCTCACATCACGTTCGCGTGCCGCCGCAGGATTGTTACGTCCGGCAGGCCGATTTTGTTTCAGGCGGCCTTGCCGCCCGCGCTGGCGTTCATCACCTGGTCGGCAAGCCGCCCGGTGAGTTCGGCCATATGGTCGAACGTCGCCCTGTAGCTCGCCACGCCCGCCGTGGCCGAGCGCAGCTCGATGATCAGGTCGCCGATCTCCGACTGCGGCATGGTCGCCTCGACCACGTCCCAGCCCGGCCAGCCGGGCCGCGCGTCGAAGCCAAGGATCTGGCCGCGCCGCTGCGGCACCAGCGCCGTGATCTTCGCCGTCATCTCGGACGGCGTGGCGATCTCTACCTTCATGACCGGCTCGAGCAGCACCGGCGAGCATTGCGCCATGCCTTCCTTCATGCCGATGCGCGCCGCCATCTGGAACGCCATGTCGGAGGAATCGACCGCATGGTAGGAGCCGTCCGACAGGTTGACGGCGAGATCGACGACGGGGAAGCCCAGCGGCCCCGTTTTCAGGTAGTCGCGTATGCCTGTTTCCACCGACTGGATGTACTGCTTCGGGACCACGCCGCCGGTGATCGTATCGGTGAACTGGAAGCCGGAGCCGCGCGGCAGAGGCTTGATGTCGATCACGACATCGCCGAACTGGCCGTGGCCGCCCGACTGCTTCTTGTGGCGGCCGCGCTGGGTCGCGCCTTTGCGGATCGTTTCGCGGTAGGGGACGGCAGGCGGGTGTACCTCGATCGGGATCTGGTTCTTGCCCTCCAGCCGCTCCACGGTGACACGCAGATGCATCTCGCCGTGTCCGGAGAGCACAGTCTCGCCGGAATCCTGGTTGTGGCGGAGCGTCAGCGAGGGATCCTCCTCGGCGAGGCGTTGGATCGCGGCCGACATCTTCACCTCGTCCTTGCGCTCCCTGGGGCGCAGCGAGAAAGCGTAGACCGGCTGCGGCGGCTCCAGCGTCACCAGCGGAGCGATGCCGCCCTTGGCCGACGTCAGCGTCTGCCCGGTCTTCACCGCGTCGAGCTTGCCGAGCGCCACCGTTTCGCCGGCCTTCGCCGATGCGAGCTTCGACTGGTCCTTGCCGAGCATGCGGTAGATGCCAGAGACCTTGGCGGTCTCGCTGGGCGACAGCCAGAGTTCCGAACCGTCGGCGACCGAGCCGGACAGGATGCGCGAAACGGATAGCTTGCCGCCATGGGCGGTGTGGATCGTCTTCATCACCTGCACGAAAGCTGCGTTGCCGTCGGGAACTCCGAGGCGCTTGGCCGTCGCAGTGACATCGGGCGCGTCGTGGCGGATGGCCTTGAGAAGCCTGAGCACGCCGTTGCCCTTCTCCGCAGTGCCGATCAGCACCGGCGTCACCGACCCGTCGCGCAGGTCCGCCGAGAGATCGTCAAACACCTCGTCGCGCGGCGGCTCCTTTTCCTCGAGGAGCTGTTCCATCAAGAGGTCGTCATGGTCGGCGAGAGTCTCGAGCATGGAGAAACGCGCCTCGATCTCGCGCGCTTTCTCGTCATCAGGAATTTCCGCGACCTCGCTCTCGGCGAATTCGCGCCAGATGTAGGCGCGCTCCAGCGCGAGGTCGATCGAGCCGATGACCGCGCCGTCCTTGCGCAGCGGGATCTGCCTCAAGAGCAGCGGCGCGGCGCTCGCCGGCTGCAGGAGCTTCAGCGTATCGCGCACGCCGGCGGCGGTCCTGTCGATCTTGTTGAGGAACAGGATGCGCGGCACGCCGAGATCGTCGAGCTTGCGCATGATGAGCTGAAGCGCCGGGATTTTTTTCTCATCGGCTTCGGCGACCACTACCGCCACGTCGGACGCTGCAAGTACGGCATCCGCCTCGAAGGCGAACTCGACGGAGCCGGGGCAGTCGACGAAGGTCAGGCTGTCGCCCATGAAGTCGACCGTGGCGACGGACGCCTCGACGCTCATGGCGTGGGCTTTTGCTTCGGGCGAATGGTCGGAAACGGTGCTGCCGGACGAAACCGGATTCTGGCGGGGGATGGCGCCCGTTCGGGCGAGGATTGCTTCAAGAAGGGTGGTTTTTCCGCTGGCGAAGGGACCGACGATGGCGATGCATTTCGGTCCCGTGCGTCTTCCTCCGGCACGACTTCCCATGTTGCTGGCCTCCACTCTGGCGTTCCAGTGAGCGGCGGCCGGCCTGCGGCCGTCGCATGCGTTCCCAATGAGCGGCGGCCGGCCTGCGACCGTCGCGGGGCGGGGTCTTCTGCCACCTGCCCGAACTCATCGTTCCACGGCTTGGGGTTCAGGGCAAGGGGGCGCAATATTCAGTGGGCGTTTGACTTTCGACCAACGAAAATCGCCGTGCCGGTTGAGCAAGCTGCCGCGGTGGCGCAAAATGCCTGCAGCGTTCAGGTCCCGAATTTCCCGGAAGGAGTTTCCATGAAGATCATCCCGGTTGGCAGCGTCGCTACGGTTTATGCACCCGAGAAATATTTTACCGGCCGCGTGTTGCAGACGCCTGTCATCGAGACGGAGGCGCCCTCCCGGGTGCGCGCCACCACGGTGAGCTTCGAGCCCGGCGCGCGTACCGCCTGGCACACCCATCCGCTCGGCCAGACGCTCTACGTCACCTCCGGCGCCGGCCTTGTCCAGAGCTGGGACGGGCCGATCAGGGAGATCAAGGCCGGCGACGTCGTCTTCTTCACGCCAGGCGAAAAGCACTGGCATGGCGCCGGCCCGAAAACGGCGATGACGCACCTTGCCGTGCATGAGGCCCTCGACGGGGTGCATGTGGAGTGGCTGGAGAAAGTGTCCGACGAGCAGTATGCGGGCTAACGCCCGAACGGTTGGCTCAGGTCGATCCTCGATCCGAATCCATGGCGGGGGAGACGCCGCCTAAGGTTAGGCGTGACCAGGATTAACTAAATTGGCACGGCTCAGAACAGTGCACCGATTTTGCGGCGGATCATGCGGCGCGGGCTGCGGAAGAAGAAGGGCAGCAATTCACTGGCAAGCTCCCGCGCCGTCTTTTGCATCGCCCGATCGTGGTAACATTCGAGAATTATGGATCGTAGCCGCTCGGAGGTCTGCTCGTCCTTGGCAACCTGGCGCACCACGCCCCGCTTTGCGCCGGCCAGCGCATTGTATTGTTGCTCGAGTTGCTGCGGCAGCGCCACGCTTGGAATGCCGGCCGCCAGCCCGAGACAGAGCGTGCCATGCTGCGCGGAATTCACCATGAGACGCGATTTACGACATATGGCGCTGGGCGGTATCGGCGCCCGTTCCACGATCACGCCAGAGGCTTCGAGACGTTGCGATGCTTCAGCTTCAAGCGCGGGAGCGAAAATGCGTACCGGCACGCGCAAATCCGACAGCGCCTCGATGATTGCTGGATTTGAACCTTCCGTAGTCGAGAACTAGACAAAGATCTCTTCGCGATCCTCAAAGTCATGAGCTCCCATCTCGATTCTGGGGGGTATCAACGGATCGCGCCGGTCGCCAGAATACGGGTCGAGCAGGGGAATCGTCCGGACGATTTGCGCCTCGCAGGCGTAGATATCGGGAAGGTGGCGTATTTCCGGGACCCCAAGCGGCATTGCTGCCCGGTTCACGCATTCGGTCATCTGTGCTTCATCGTGGATACGCTCAGCGTATTCAGGAATGAATATGGGAAACTTCTCAGTGCCGGGCGGGGGAACGGTATAGCCAATCCCGGCCGCTACGGCAGGGACGCCCAGTCCACGCGCCGCCAGCAGTGCGCAAGGCGCGAAATCACCGATGACCAACGAAATCCGCCTCGCGCGGATGATCTCCTGCCACCAGGCAATTTGGCGCGATAGGAATTCTTGATCACGAAAACCGAGGTCGCCGAGATATTCCCCCCAGGTCGAGGTTGGAATATCGCCCAGGGCAATCCGATCCGACCTGTCGTAATTCAGGAAGGCGGCTTGGAAAACGGAACTGCAAAGCGGTCTGATTTCGTCGGCGTGCTGCATCAAGCAGAGTGCTGCGTCGAATTCGAAGCGGTCTTCCAAAGCCTCGGCAATCGACTTCAGTTCGGAAAGATGCCCTCGACCGGTGCCGCATTCCCAAGCCAGCAGCGCTCGCCGCATCTTTATGTCAGCAAGCCGCGAGAGCGGTCATGCCGGCCCGGTTGGTCCAGTCGGTCCGCTCGGCCCAGTCGGCCCGGTAGGTCCAGTCGGCCCGGTGGGTCCTGTGGGCCCAGTCGTGGGTGGGTCGGGCAAATCGGCCACCGGCAATGCGTCGAACAGCCTGATGCGTGGATCGTCCTCGCGGTGACGCTCGATGAGCGACTTGCCGGGCTCGCCGAAGTACACGCGCAAACCAACACGCGCCGTGGTGGTGTCGTCGCCGAAGGTGCCGTCGCCGAACACAGCTATGTTGCGGCTTGCGAAAGGAAGAAGAGCTTCGCCGCCGACCCGGCCATAAGTTTCGTCGAAGCGATGAATGACGCCGCCATGAATACGAAGATCGTCGGTTGCGTAGAATACAGCGAGTGCCTCGGCGGAGAAATACGTCTCATTGAAGTCGTCGCCGTCTGTGTAATCGGCGCCAACGAAGGCCTCGACCGAGAAGCGGTCAAGATAGAGTTCTCCCTCGGCGCCGAAGCGCCAGTTGGTCAGATCGACGTCGAAGTCGCTGTCTACCCCAACCACTTCGCCGTAGAAGCCCAGAAGCGCCACGTCCGGGTTGCGCCAGAACGCGTGGACGGCTCCGCCGAAAGTCGTTCCGTAATCGTCGGCGTCGGCAATGCCGCCGTCGATCTGCAGGCCGAACTGCTGTCCGAGCGGGAAGGAGATGGCGCCGGCGAGGTTCCCCATATTCGTATCGCCGAAATTATCGACGTCGACGTAGGTGTAGGCGGCTTCGATCTTGCCGTTTATGCCCGACACCGCCGGCTTCGGACCTTCGAAGCGTTCTTCGAAGTTTGCGGGCACATCAGCTGCGAACGCCGCCGATCCCATCATGCCGGTGACTGCAATAAGGGAGATGTAAGAAACTGAATTCTTCATGCCCGCCCCCGCCGACTAAGAGAAATACTTTAATTACTTGCCTGCCTGAGGGTGCTTAGTTGCCACATGGGTTGACGCAAAGGAAAGGCCCTTGCCGGCTTACCGCAAGCTTTTCCGGGTAAGAAAGCACCGGAACACCGGCAAGTGTCACCCAAACGTCACAGTTTTGGCGTCCCGGCTCAGGGCCGAGACGCTTGACGGGTCAGCTCAGCGAGCCGGTGAAGCGCTGGATTCGCGTGCAGGCTTCCTCGAGCAGTTTCTCCGACGTGGCGTAGGAGATGCGGAAGTTGGGGCCGAGCCCGAAGGCCCCGCCGAACACCACCGCGACGCCCTCTGCCTCCAGCAATTCGGAGCAGAAGGTCTCGTCGTTGTCGATCACCTTGCCGGCTGGCGTCTTCTTGCCGATGAGCCCTTCGCAGGACGGATAGACGTAGAAGGCGCCTTCCGGCGAGGGGCAGGTGATGCCGCGCCCCTGGTTCAGCATCGACACGACGAGGTCGCGCCGCGCCTGGAAGATCGCCTTGTTCTTGGCGATGAAGTCCTGCGGGCCGTTGAGCGCCTCGACCGAGGCCCACTGCGCGATGGTGCAGGCGCCAGAGGTCTGCTGGCCCTGGATCATGTCCATCGCCTTGATGAGCTTGACGTCGCCGGCTGCGTAGCCGATGCGCCAGCCGGTCATGGCGTAGGCTTTCGACACGCCGTTCATGGTCAGCGTGCGCTCGTAGAGGTTGGGCTCCACCTCGGCAATCGTCTTGAAGACGAAGTCGCCATAGGTGAGGTGCTCGTACATGTCGTCTGTCAGGATCCAGACGTTCGGATGCTTGAGCAGCACCTCGGCGAGCGCCTTCAGCTCGGCATCGGTGTAGGCGGCGCCCGACGGGTTCGACGGCGAGTTCATCAGCAGCCATTTCGTCTTTGGCGTGATGGCCTTCTCAAGCGCTTGCGCCGTCAGCTTGAAGCCGTTGTCGATGGTCGTCTGGGCGAACACCGACGTGCCGCCGCAGATCGCCACCATTTCCGGGTAGCTGACCCAGTAGGGCGCGGGGATGATGACTTCGTCGCCCGGGTTAAGCGTCGCCATGAAAGCGTTGAAAAGAATCTGCTTTCCACCGGTGCCGACGATCGTCTGCTCCGGCCTGTAGTCGAGATTGTTCTCGCGCTTGAACTTCGAGGCGATCGCCTCGCGCAGCGGCGCGATGCCCGACACAGGCGGGTATTTCGTCTCGCCGCGGCGGATGGCGTCGATCGCCGCGTTCTTGATGTTGTCGGGTGTGTCGAAATCCGGCTCGCCGGCGCCGAGTCCGATCACGTCACGGCCGGCGTTTTTCAGCTCGCGCGCTTTCTGCGTGACCGCGATGGTCGCGGAGGGCTTAACGCGCGAAAGTGCATCGGCAAGAAAGGCCATGACGGAAGAAACTCCATGAGAGGATGAGGCGGCCTGGCGACCGCGGCCCTCTTTAGTCCCATCCCGTCGGGAATCGCAAGGTCGCAAGTGCGGTGGACCGCGCATTTGCCGGCCCTGGCTCCCGATCAGCCATATATTAACGAACGGTAAATCCTTGCACGTCATTAGTGGGGCCGGCGTCTCGCGTGGAGTGCAAGCGTGTTGGGCAGCATCAGGTCCCATATCGTCCAGGATGGTGAAGGCACCTCGACAGGTATTTGGGGACCTTACGTCCTCAGGAGCGCTTTCCAGCCGATCTTCGCCTTCGAGGCGGGCAAGCTGTCGGTTTCGGCCTTCGAGGCTCTGCTGAGGCCGTTCCGCGGCGAGGAGCGGTTGCAGCCACTGGCATTCCTCAACAGCATTCTCGCCACCGAGCGGCTGCCGGTCGAGAACCTCTTGCAGACGCTGCATCTCCTGAACGCTGCCCGTTGGCTGCCGCCGCACGCGGCCGTCTTCGTCAATTTCGATCCATCAGTCTTCGTCGATCCGGTAGTAGCTGAAGCCACGATCCACGAAATGCGCGTCACCCTGGCGGAGACCGGCATCGATCCTCACCGCGTCGTCTGCGAGGTGACCGAGAAGGAAACCGTCTCGCAGGAGGCCCTGTTCGTCCTGGTAGCGGCGCTCAAGGCAAGCGGCTTCCGCATCGCCGTCGATGACTACGGCGCGGATGATTCCGACATGAGCCGCATCCGCGACCTGCATCCTGACATCGTGAAGTTCGATGCAGGCTGGGTAGCGCGGCTGATGGAAACCGGCCCTGGGTACGCGCTCCTCGCCACCATGGTATCGACCTTTGCCGCGGACGGCATCCGCACGGTGTTCGAAGGCATCGAGGACGGCTGGCAGCTGGAATTGGCGGAAAAGGCCGGCGTCGACATGGTGCAGGGTTTTGCGCTGGGCAAGCCTGAACTCGTTCCCGCGGATTTCTCGACTTTTCAGCCGGCCGTGCCTGCCGGACCGCATGTGCAGCACGCTCCAACCCCGGGCGGGCCATCCGGTCCGCGCGCAGTCGGCGAACTGCGCCACACGAAAGCTTTCGGGCGCAGGACGCAGCCGGCATGAGTATCGAGTCGGAACGGCAAGTCAGCCTGGATGACGCCCTCATCGTCGATGAGATCGGCATCGAGAGCGGCTGCTACGGCCTCTACCGCCTGCGCGGCCTTTACCAGCCCATCTTCAAACGTCGGGAAAAGACCATGAAGATGGTTGCCGTCGAGGGGACCGCCGCTCCCTTCGTCGCCGGGGAGGAGGTGCCTTCCGAGGTCTTCCTGGCCGCCGTCTCCGACGACGATCAGGACTTCATCGAGGAGATGGGCCTTGCGGTGTCGTTGCGCAATCATCGCAACAACGGAGTGGGCATGCTGGATCTCGTGGTCGATCCCAAGGGCAACGACCCGGGGACGCTGATCGATCGGGTTCGGCTCATCGCCGGAGAGCTTGCCGGAGCGGGGCTCGATGCCAGTAGCGTCGTGTGCGCGCTGGGCGAGCACGCGACCTCCGACAAGGCGTTGCTCGCCCGGCTCGCTGCCGAGTTGCGCGGCCATGGGCTGCGGATCGCGGGCGGCGATTTCGGCGCAGGTCACTGGACCGACGAGGCGGTCGATCTTCTGAAGCCTGAGATCGTCAGGATCGATGGCGGCTGGTTCCGCCAGGTCTGCCGCGACGCCACCACGGTCAGGCTGTTCGATGCCGTGGTTTCGCGTCTGCGCGAGCGTTCGTCGAAAGTGCTGGTGACCGGCATCGAGAACGGGGCGCAACTCGGCGTGGCGCTGCGGGTAGGCGCCGACCTGCTCCAGGGTCCCCATCTGGCGGCGCCTGTGCTGGTCGGCATGGAACTCGACGATCGGCCGCTGTCCATCGTCGAAAAGGTGGGCGAAGCGCAGCGGATCATTCCGCTGTTCGGCTGACGCATCACGAACGCTGATCGATCGGCAAGTAAAAATCGCTGGATGCGGTTCCCTGTGCGAGGCAATGATCTGCCTCCGCACAGGAGAGCACTATGACGACCATCTACGGCATGACCGACAGCGGCAATTGCTACAAGCCGCGCCTGCTGATGGCCAAGCTCGCCCGGCCTTTCCGCCATGTCGAGGTCAGCTCGCATGACGGCGGCACCCGGTCCGAGGCCTTTACTGCCAAGAACCCGAACGCCATGGTGCCGCTGCTCGAATTCGACGATGGGCGGCTGCTCGCCGAATCCAATGCGATCCTGCTGCATCTTGGCGAGGGGACGCGCTTCCTGCCCGAGGACGCCTACGAACGGGCGCTCGCCTATCAGTGGCTGTTCTTCGAGCAATACAGCCATGAGCCGTATATCGCGGTGCGCCGTGCTTTGCTGACCTTCCCGAGCCGGAAGAAGGACGCCACGCCCGAACGCCTGCAGGTGACGCTGGAACGCGGCAACAAGGCGCTGCGGGTCATGGAGAAGCGTCTTGGCGAAACGCCGTTCTTCGCGGGACCGGCGCTCAGCGTCGCCGACATCGCGCTCTATGCCTATACGCATGTGGCGGAGGAGGGCGGCTTCGACCTCGGCGACTATCCCGCGGTCGGCGCCTGGTTGAAGCGGATCGAGGGCGATCCGGGCCATGTGCCGATCGACTGGCTGCCCTAGGCCTTTCGGCCGAGGCCAGCCTACGGCAAGCCTGGCGCGCATCGCGCAAACAAAAAAGGCGGGGCAAAACCCCGCCTTCCGAGTTCCAAGGCGACTGACCGGGAGCATCCAATCCGAAACTGCAGCAATCTGCTGATCAGGACTTCGGACCTTTTGCGGCCTCGCGCGCCACTGGCGCGGCCGTCAGTACATCCGTGACTTGCCGCGCGCTCCGTCAATCGGGAGCGCGCGTTTCAGGTCAGCCGGCCTTGGACAGAGATCCAGCAGCGGACTTGCCGGTACGGCGGTCCTGCTCGATCTCGAAATTGATCTTCTGGCCTTCGTTCAGGCTGGTCATGCCGGCCCGCTCGACTGCGGAGATGTGGACGAAAACGTCCGGACCGCCAGCGTCAGGCTGGATGAAGCCGAAACCCTTGGTCGCGTTGAACCACTTTACGGTTCCAGTTGCCATGTAATTCCTCGTATATTTGCGACGTTATAACCATGGTGAAGCGACGGCTTCACCGTTTAGTATCGAGATTTTGGAGATAGACGTCAGCAAACGCGGGTAGCGTGGCTCTGGATCGATCGGCCGAAAATTTCAACACACTGCATATAGGCAGGACTGTATAAAAACACAAGCCTCGGAATGCATTGTCATTTTTTAACGTCGGTCATTTCTCGGCGAGCTTCACACCGTTCATCGCCGCGACCGCGTCGGACAGCATCGGCACGAAATCCCCGGCCTTGCCGGCGCCGGCAGCCAGCGCGAAGGAGTTGCGTACAGCGGCGCCCAGCGGGTTGGCGGTGCCGGATGCATTCGCGTAGCCCGATAGATAGGTCAGGTCCTTCAGCGCATTGGAGATGGTGAAGCGGTGCGCGTTGGGGTCACGCTCCAGCACCCAGGTGAAGAATGTCTGGTAGAATCCGCAATCCATGCGGCCGCCGCGGATGACGCTGTCGAACACTTCAGGGGTCAGCCCCGCCTTGGCACCGAGCGTCAGCGCCTCCGAATAGAGTGCGGCATAGCCCAGCGACACGAAATTGTTGAGCAGTTTCATCGTATGGCCGCTGCCGACCGGCCCGGTGCGCAGGATGCGGCCGGCGAATTTTTCGAGCACCGGCTTCACGCGCTCGAAAGCTGCGTCATCTCCGCCCGCCATGACGTCGAGCGTGCCCGCCTCCGCATCTTTCGGCGTGCGCGAGAGCGGCGCGTCGACCAGCTGGATGCCTTGCGGGGCGAGTGCGGCCGCGAGCTTCACCGTCGAGGACGGGTCCGACGTCGAGCAGTCGACGACGATGAGTTCCTTGCCCGCCGAGGCGAGTCCGCCTGGACCGGTCAGGGTCGCCTCGACCTGCGGGCTGCCGGTGACGCACAAGACGACGATGTCGCTGGCGGCTGCGAGTTCATGCAGGGTCGCCACCTCTTTCGCGCCACGGCTCTTCAGATCTTCGACTGGCTCGCGATTCCTGTGCGCCACGATGGTGAGCGGATGGCCCTTCTCCACGATGTTCTTGGCCATGCCGTGGCCCATCAGCCCGACGCCCACGAAGCCTACGCGATCCAATGCCATGCTATCCTCCTTGATGACGCGCGGACCTTATGCGTTTTCAGCCGTCGCGTCACCGGCAATGCGCCGCCCCAACTGCGTCTAATTTTGGCCGCAAATGAAACTCGCACCTGCTTGCCGCCGTTCGAAGATGGCGGACACGTGGGTTCCGATGGAGGCAACGATGAAAGCAGTCCTTATAGCGCTGAGCCTTCTGCTTGTATCTTTCGAGGCGCACGCAATTTCTCGATACAATTCGACATCCATGAGCTGCAACGCCATCAAGGCGACAGTGCGCGGGGAGGGTGCGGTTATCCTGCGCTGGCGCGGCAGGTCCGGCGTGCAGCGCTACGGGCGCTTCGTGGCGCATAATGGCTTTTGCGAGTCGGGCATGCGGGCCGAGATCTCCTACGTGCCGGCATCGGACCGCAAATCCTGCGCCGTGCGCGAGTGCAAGTACTGGGATCCCGACGACGACATCATTTTCCGCTTCGGCCGGCGCGACTAGCGCAACCGGCCACGGCTAGAAGGCGAACGACTGCTGCGGGGCGGGCGCAGGTCCGACCCGCACGCCTTCGAGCGCCAGCATTCTTTCCTTGGTGGTCGAGCCGCCCGGCGCGGAAAAGCCGCCGATCTTGCCGCCTGCGGCAAGGATGCGGTGGCAGGGGATGACCAGCGGTACCGGATTGGCGCCGAGCGCCTGGCCGGTCTCGCGCGGCAGGCCGGCCTGGCCTGCGCGCTTCGCCAATTCGCCATAGGTGGTGGTCTCGCCGAAGCCGAGCTTGCGCGCCGCCTCGTAGATGGCGAGCCGGAAATCGTCGACGCCGGCAAGATCGACCGGCACGGCAGAGAAGTCGATCTCCTGGCCATCGGCATAGGCCCTGATGTCGCGCACCAGCGCCGTCACCCAGCTCGGCGCATTGCTTTCGTCGCTGCTGACGCCTGCCGCGCCAAGCCTTTCCAGACGCCGCTCTACCGATGCCGGGTCGCGCTGGAACAGGCAGAGCCGGGTCAGGCCGGCTTCGCTCCAGGCGATGCCCACGAAGCCGAGCGCGGTCTCGAAAACCAGATGTCCGGTGGCTGCTGATGAAGTCTGCATGGTCGTTCTTCCATTCAGTACAAATCAGGAACAATATGGCACTTCAGCGTCTGACTTGCCACCCGAAACCTGCAACATCCCCGGATTGCTCGGCACAAGCGGCTCGTGTAAGGACGTCTGGGGCGGGACCCGAAACAAACCAGAGCGCGGCTTTTGCCAGCATCGAGAAACGGCCTTCTGATCGGACTGGTGCTATGCGCCGGCATGCTTGCGGGGTGCTCGACCACCCGGCTCGAGCAGGCCGAACTGTCGCCCGGTATATCGCCATTGTCCGAACCCGGTGCGTTTACGGCCAGGAGCGAAACCTCCGATTCCAGCGAATACGGCATCGTGCTGCCCGAGGAGGTCGCCGTGCTGCCGAGCTCCTATGCCGGCTCGACGCCGACCGAAAGCATGGTGCAACTGGCCTCGCTGCCGCGCGAGAAACGTACGGGCATCGACCCGGAATTCCCGAACAGCAACCCGGCGCGCGACGTTTTCCCGGCGCCGCGGGAGGCGAGGGTGCCCGAGGAGCCGGCCAAGGATATCGTCTGGGCCGCGCCCGGCACGCCACGCGGCGAGGTCGATCGCTTGATCGCGAAATACGCAACCCATTACGAGGTGCCGGAAAGTCTCGTGCGCCGCGTCGTCAAGCGCGAGAGCAACTTCAACCCGAAGGCGCGCAACGGGCCCTATTGGGGACTGATGCAGATCCTGCCGCAGACCGCGAGGGGCATGGGCTACGGCGGCAATGCGCAGGGGCTTCTCGACGCCGAGACCAACCTGAAATACGCGGTGAAATATCTGCGCGGCGCCTATCTTGTCGCTAACGGGAACCATGACCAGGCGGTGCGCTTCTACGCGCGGGGCTATTATTACGACGCCAAGCGGCGCGGCATGCTCGAGGAAACCGGCCTCGGCAAGGATCGCAAGCGCAGGCGCCAGAGCGTCTGACCGCGCGGAGCGCTGCTTTCGGCTTGCTGCGTCAAATATCCGGCGCGTTGCCGACTTTCTTCTTCATCTCGATCGCCCAGGCGCGGCCTTCGTCGCCTCCCCACAGGAGCCAGGCGATGTAGCCCGCCGACGGGTTCTCGTCATTGCCGAAATTCCTGGCGCGCTTGTCCACCTCGTGGCGGGCGAAGAACGAGACCATGCGCTTGATCGTGTTGGGCGAGAGGTTGACGCGGTTCTTGAGATCGCGCGCTCGCGCCCAGCCGACCTCCGTGCCGCCGCGCTTGAATTTTTCGCGAAGCTCCAGCCCCTTGGCCGCATTTCCAGCGACGGCCTCGGGGCAGCGGAAATCGATCTCGTCGCTCATCAAGCTTTCCAAGCTCCTCTGGCGAATACAATTCCCGGCGCCCCTGCATGTTCCGGAAAGGCCGACGGCGAGCCGTCAGGCCTTCGCGGTGGCCTTGGTGGCGCGCTTCTTCGCTGCCGGCTTGGCCGCCTTGGGCGCTGCCGGCTGGGCCTCGGCCTCCATCTTCAGGCGTAGCGCGCGCAGCCGCGCGGTCTTGGCCTCGCGCTGCCTGACCTCGGTCTCCAGGATGGAACGCGCAACGCTGTTCGTGGTCTGGGCTTTGGAATCCTGCCTGGAAGGGGTGGGAGTAAAAACGCCTCGCGCTTCGATGGTCTTGGCCATTTTTCGGCTCTCCTTGCAAAAGAAAAGGCCGGGCACGTTTGCCCGACCTCCCATAAGCATCCCGGTCCCGCGCCAGTACATCCGTGGTCGCGGAACCGCGATGCGAACTCATGCAGCCTGCATTTTCCCTGCGGCTGTTGCGTTGAAGAACTTCGCGACCCCAGTATTCATGCCACTCCGTTTCGATCGATCATAGTTTTTCGCGCGCGCCGCACTGTGCGGCCCGGCGCATTCTCGATCGATTTTGAGAGAAGAATATCGTCGTGAGCGCGCGTATCTGCGCAGCAACAAAGTTCGACAAGCAAGATCGATGGGAAATACATAGGATGATTTGACATGATTATCAAGGCGCGGGGTTCTGCTCACGTGCCGATCGGCACCTTGAACTGCTGGCCGACCAGGATCTGGTTGGGGTCGCTGATGACAAGCGGGTTGGCGCGTACGATGCGCGTGAAGAGGCTCGTCTGGCCGTAATGCTCGCGCGCGATCTTGGACAGCGTCTCGCCCGGCTTCACCGTGTGCAGGCGAAAGCCGATATAGCCTGGCACGATGCGCGGACCGTAGACCACAGGCACGATCACCTTGTTGATCTCCGAGCCGTCCTCGGCGCTCTCCTCGAACACCTCGACGAACAGCCGGTCGAGCTGGAAAGCGGCGTTGCCGATCGCGGCGGCGACCTGGAACTGGCCGTGCTCGCCGGTGCCGCCGCCGACATTGAAGAAGCCGGTGCGCTCGTCATGGCCGTCATGCACGCGCCAGTTCAGCGTCGCCTCGAAGCCCTGGCCGATGCCGGCAATGAGGACGGGATCGCCGACCAGGTCGAACGGTTTTGGCTGCTGGATTTCGTTGCTCATGGCTAGGTTCCCTCAAAATGGCAGCCCCCTATCTTACGCAACGTCATCCAGCATGCCGAAGATCGCGGAAAATGTCGATGGGAGGGTCCTTGCCGCCCGAGGCCGGCCGGCTACGCCAAAGTATAGCTTGGCGTGGCCCCGATCTGGCATTGCCATTAGCGCTACATATTTGCGACGCAGAAGCGGTGGCTGGCGGCTAAGCGCAGGACACGGGATACGATGGCTGACGAGATGGCGGCGGACCGGCCGGTTGGAGCCGGCGTGGCGAGGGGCGAAGCGGGGAAGGGCGGCGAGGCCCGGCGAAAGCCCAGCGAGCCCGGCTGCATTCCCTTCGGCGAGGCGAGCTTCGGCCAGCAGCTCAAAATGATGAGCCGCGCCTTCATGGGCTCGCCGCTGAGGGGCCTGCTCTTCTGGGTCTCGTTCGGCATCCTCGCGCTGATCGTCGCGACGGCCTTCGGCCAGGTCATGCTCAACCGCTGGAACCAGCCCTTCTACGACGCGATCGAGCGGCGCAACGTGCCGGATTTCCTCAACCAGCTCATGATCTTCGCCTATATCGCCGCCGGGCTGCTGCTGCTCAACATCGCGCAGGGCTGGCTGAACCGCTATCTGCACATCAAGCTGCGCGAGGGGCTGGTGCGCGACCTCCTCGACGAGTGGCTGCGGCCCGGCCGCGCGCTGCGGCTGAAGCGCTCGGGCGAAATCGGCGTCAACCCCGACCAGCGCCTGCACGAGGACGCCTGGCACCTCGCCGACCTCTCGGCCGACCTCGGCATCGGCTTCGTGCAGGCGAGCGTGCTGCTCGCAAGCTTCATCGGCGTGCTCTGGGCGATCTCGGAAGGTTTCGTCTTCCACTATGACGGCCGCAGTTTTTCCATTCCCGGCTACATGGTGTGGGCGGCACTCGCCTATGCCGGCGTCGCGTCCGGCATCTCCTGGCTGCTCGGCCGGCCGCTGATCCGGCTGAACGCTGACCGCTATGCGCGCGAGGCCGACATGCGCGCGTCGCTGGTGCGCGCCTCCGACGCCGTCGACGACATCACCGCGGCGCATGGCGAGGCCGAGGAGAAGGGCCGGCTCTTGACGAACCTCGACGCCGTGATCCTCGCCGCCCGGAAAATCATGACGGCGGCGGTCCGCCTGCAATGGTTCACGGCCGGCTATGGCTGGGTGACGGTGGTGGCGCCGATCGTCATCGCCTCGCCGGTCTATTTCGCCGGTGACCTCACTTTCGGTGGGCTGATGATGGCGGCGGCGGCCTTCACCCAGGTGCATTCGTCGCTGCGCTGGTTCGTCGACAATATCGGCGCCATCGCCGACTGGCGCGCCACGCTGCTGCGCGTCGCGTCCTTCAGGCTGGCGCTGATCAGGCTGGGGGAGGGGTAGCGCTATTTCCTCGCCCCCGCAGAGCGGGGGAGAGGTGGATCGGGCGAAGCCCGAGACGGGGAGGGGGCGCTGCGGATGTGGTCGATGTCCCGCTTC
>JAEYXI010000132.1 GCA_023428515.1 Pseudomonadota bacterium
GTCCTAGGACCGGGCCGACGCTGTTATGTAGCAGCTGTCAGCTTGTTAGCTGCACCCGCTCGTGCTTCCGCATGTGTCGCACTTCTCGCAGGTGCCGTTACGGACCATAGTGAAGTTGTGGCACTCGGAGCATTCGTTGCCGGTGTAGCCCTGCATCACCGCCTGGGCGCGGCGCTGGGAGGCGAGTGCCTTGGCGTCGGCGGCTTCCTGCGCGGCGGTGTCGGTGAACAGCGCGGAGGTCGCGTCGGCCTCGTCCTCGGCGATCTCTTCGGCCAGCTCGGCGGCGCGCTCCTCATAGTCGCGCTTGAAGGCCGTCGCCCCTTCGGTGTCGGCGCGGACCGCCTGTACCGCCGCCGTCTGCAGCGCGCGGACGTTCGAGCCCGAGAAGGCGGTCGGTGCTGCGCGGGCCGGCGTGGTGGTCCCGGAGGAACTCGAACCCCCAAAACCTTTCGGCTCGGACTGGCCGATGCCCGACACCAGCTTCACCGGCGAGGCGCCGCGATATAGGCCTTTCGAGAAGGGGGTCGCCTTGCCTTCGGTGATGCCCTTGCCGAGCGCGGTGTTGTCGAAGTTCGACTGGTCGACATGAGCGAGGTCGTGGCGCTCCAGGTAGGAGACGGCAAGCTCGCGGAAGACGTAGTCGAGGATCGATGTGGCGTTCTTGATGGCGTCGTTGCCGACGACCATGCCGGCCGGCTCGAACTTGGTGAAGGTGAAGGCCTCGACGTACTCGTCCAGGGGGACGCCGTACTGCAGACCCAGCGAGATGGCGATGGCGAAATTGTTCATCATCGCGCGGAAGGCGGCGCCTTCCTTGTGCATGTCGATGAAGATCTCGCCGAGGCGGCCATCGTCGAACTCGCCGGTGCGGAGATAGACCTTGTGGCCACCGACGACCGCCTTCTGGGTGTAGCCCTTGCGGCGGTTCGGCAGTTTTTCGCGGTCGCGGTAGAGGCGCTCGACCACGCGCTCGACGATCTTTTCCGTGACCTGCGTGGCGCGGGCGGCGGGGGGCGCGGCGACCAGCGCCTCGACCACGTCGTCCTCATCCTCGTCCTCGTCGGCGATGAGCGAGGCATTGAGCGGCTGCGAGAGCTTGGAGCCGTCGCGGTAGAGCGCGTTCGCCTTCAGCGCGAGCTTCCAGGAGAGCATGTAGGCGTTCTTGCAGTCCTCGACGGTCGCCTCGTTGGGCATGTTGATCGTCTTGGAGATGGCGCCCGAGATGAAGGGCTGGGCGGCCGCCATCATGCGGATGTGGCTCTCGACCGAGAGGTAGCGCTTGCCGATCTTGCCGCACGGGTTGGCGCAGTCGAACACCGGCAGGTGCTCGGCCTTGAGGTGCGGGGCGCCTTCCAGCGTCATCGCACCGCAGACATGGATGTTAGCGGCCTCGATGTCCTTGCGGGAGAAGCCCAGCGCAGGCAGCATCTCAAAGGAGAAGTCGCCGAGCTGCTCGTCGGTGAAGCCGAACGTCTCCTTCACCCAGTCGGCGCCGAGCGTCCACTGGTTGAAGACGAATTTTATGTCGAAGGCCGAAGCGAGCGCTGCGTTGACCGCCGCGATCTTCTCGTCGGTGAAGCCCTTGGCCTTCAGCGAACCGGGGTTGATGCCCGGCGCCTGGTTGAGGTTGCCGTGGCCGACGGCGTAAGCCTCGATCTCGGCGATCTCAGCCTCGCCGTAACCGAGCGTGCGCAAGGCTTCCGGAACGGCGCGGTTGATGATCTTGAAATAGCCGCCGCCGGCGAGCTTCTTGAACTTCACCAGCGCGAAGTCGGGCTCGATGCCGGTCGTGTCGCAGTCCATGACGAGGCCGATCGTGCCGGTCGGCGCGATGACCGTCGCCTGCGCGTTGCGGTAGCCGTGCTCCTCGCCGAGCTCGATGGCGCGGTCCCAGGCGGCCTTGGCATGCTCGCCGAGTTCGACCTGCTTGAGGTCGGCGTGAACGAGCGGCACCGGGTTGACCGCCAGCTTCTCGTAGCCGTCCTTGTCGCCATAGGCGGCACGGCGGTGGTTGCGCATGACGCGCAGCATGTTGGTGGCGTTGCGGTCATAATCCGGGAAGGCGCCGAGCTCGGCGGCCATCTCGGCCGAGGTCGCATAGGCGATGCCGGTCATGATGGCGGTGAGCGCGGCACCGATGGCGCGGCCCTCGTCGGAATCGTAGGGGATGCCCGAGGTCATCAAGAGGCCGCCGATATTGGCGTAGCCGAGGCCGAGCGTGCGGTACTCGTAGGAGAGCTTGGCGATCTCCTTCGAGGGGAACTGCGCCATCATCACCGAGATCTCGAGCACCATGGTCCAGAGGCGCACGGTGTGCTCGTAGGCGGCGATGTCGATCGTGCCGTCGGCATTCCGGTAGGGCAGGAGGTTGATCGAGGCGAGGTTGCAGGCCGTGTCGTCGAGGAACATGTATTCCGAGCACGGGTTGGACCCACGGATCGGGCCGCCGGCCGGCGAGGTATGCCAGTCGTTCATCGTGGTGTTGAAGTGCAGGCCCGGGTCGGCCGACGCCCAGGCGGCGTAGCCGATCTTCTCCCAGAGGTCGCGGGCCTTCAGCGTCTTCATCACCTTGCCGTCCTTGCGGGCGGTGAGCTGCCAGTCGCCGTCGGTCTCGACGGCGCGCAGGAAATTGTCCTTGAGCGAGATCGAGTTGTTGGAGTTCTGGCCGGAGACGGTGAGGTAGGCGTCCGAGTCCCAATCGGTATCGTAGGTCTTGAAGTCGAGCGACGTGTAACCCTGCCTGGCGAACTGGATGACGCGCTTGACGTAGTTCTCGGGCACCGCGTTCTTCTTGGCGGCCTTGATCTCACGCTTCAGCGCCGGGTTCTTGTTGGGGTCGAAGCAGTCGCCATTGTCGGCCTCGCAGTTGATGCAGGCCTTCATGATGGCGGCGAGGTGCTGCTTGACGATCTTG
This sequence comes from Pseudomonadota bacterium, assembly GCA_023428515.1. Next base: position 2,915 of record JAEYXI010000132.1, read on the forward strand.
GAGCCGGTGACGAGCGAAGCGACCTTCTGCTCCTCGTTCACCTTCCAGTCGATGAAGGACTCGATATCGGGGTGGTCGGCGTCCACGATCACCATCTTGGCGGCGCGGCGCGTCGTACCGCCCGACTTGATCGCGCCGGCGGCGCGGTCGCCGATCTTCAGGAAGGACATCCGGCCGGACGAGCGGCCGCCGCCCGAAAGCTTCTCGCCCTCGCCGCGCAGCATGGAGAAGTTGGAGCCGGTGCCCGAGCCGTATTTGAACAGGCGCGCCTCACGCACCCAGAGATCCATGATGCCGCCCTCGTTGACGAGGTCGTCGCCGACGGACTGGATGAAGCAGGCATGCGGCTGCGG
>JAEYXI010000187.1 GCA_023428515.1 Pseudomonadota bacterium
GCGCGGACCAGCAGACCGGCGCCTCCGCATATCATGGCGCGGTGCCTTGGCCGCTACCCGGCGGCAAGGGACCGGCACCCTGGGCGGCTGACCTCAGCCGCACGGCACGCGAACCGCTTGCACGCGCCGTTCCCGCCGCGACCATGAAATCGGACAGGCGCGGCAGGATCTCGGATCGGAACCGCGAGCCGTTGAAGACCCCATAGTGGCCGACGCCGGGCTGCAGCCAGTGTCGTCGGCGTTCGGTCGGGATGTTCACGCACAGGGCGTGTGCGGCCTCGGTCTGGCCGATGCCGGAAATGTCGTCATGCTCGCCCTCCACCGTCATCAGCGCCACGTTGCGGATGGCCGCCGGATCGACGCGCTGGTGGCGGTGGGTCATCTCGCCCCTGGGCAGGGCGTGCTTGACGAAGACCGTCCGCACGGTCTGCAGATAGAACTCCGCCGTCAGGTCCATGACGGCCAGGTACTCGTCGTAGAACTCCCTGTGCTTCTGCGCGGAATCGCCGTCCCCCTCGACCAGATGCTGGAACAGCTGGTGATGCGCCTCGATATGGCGGTCGAGGTTCATGCTCATGAAGCCGTTGAGCTGCAGGAAGCCGGGATAGACGTCGCGCATGAAGCCGGGATGCGGAAACGGCACCTTGGTGATGACGTGCCGTCGGAACCAGGCGATACCGCGTTCCTCGGCCAGCCTGTTGACGGCGGTGGGCGCCACCCTCGTATCGATCGGACCGCCCATCAACACCATCGAATGCGGCACGCAGGGATCCTCCCCCGCCTCCATCACCGCCACCGCGGCGAGCACCGGCACCGAGGGCTGGCAGACCGCCATCACATGCGTGTCAGGGCCGAACTCGTGGAACATGTCGATGACGTAATCGATGTAGTCGTCGAGATCGAATTTGCCGTCGCCGACCGGGACCATGCGGGCGTCCGTCCAGTCGGTGATGTAGACGTCGGCATGGGGCAGCATTGCCTCCACCGTGCCGCGCAGCAGCGTGGCGTAGTGGCCCGACATGGGCGCGACGATGAGGAGCTTCGGATCGGCCCGGCGTCCTGCTGGCAGGTCGCGCTCGAAGCGGATCAGGTTGCAGAAGGGCCGCGACCAGACGATGCGCTCCTTGACCCCGACTTTCTTCCAGTCGACCACCGTTTCGGTCAAGCCGAAGGCTGGTTTGCCGTAGCGGCGCGTCGTGCGCTCGAAGAGTTCTGCGGTGGCCGCGATCGATCGCCCGAACGGCGTGTGCGCAATCGGGTTGAGCGGATTGGAATAGAGCAGCTTCACCGCGTCCGCATACGCCCTGAGGGGCTGCACTGCGGCATAGTTCATTTCGTAGAACTGGTAGAACATCGAAACCTCGTTCTACCGGGTCTCGCCCGGCCGCCTCCCATTCTTAGACAACGAAGTTAGCGATGTTTTGTTGCGATGCAATACGTCACGCCGCGTGAGCTATCGCGCGGCGTTGGTCCAAGATCAAAAAAGGCCTTTGATTTCAGTGCCTTCAGTCGAAAACACCTTCGACAAGCACCATTTCCGCATCTGCGAACTTCTGGCGGATCGCCCTTGCCGCCGTATATTCCGGCGAGTGATAGCAATCCTGCGCCGCCTTCAGGGACGGAAACTCGACCACCACGTTGCGCGTGCGCCCCTTCCCTTCCGTCGCCTCGAAGGCGCCGCCGCGCGCCAGGAATTTCGCGCCGTATTTCTCGAAGGCGGGTTTCGCCGCGGCCACATAGTCCTTGTAGGCTTCCGGGTTCTTCACCTCGACATGCGCTATCCAGTATCCCTTCGGCATAGTCTCTTCCTCCCTCGTTCAAGCCGCGCTCATCTCGGCAAGGATCGCCTCGGCCGCGGCGCGGCGGTCAGGCGCCTTGACGATCGGCCGCGCTACCACGAGATGGCTGGCGCCGGCGCGTATTGCGTCCGCCGGCGTCATCACGCGCTTCTGGTCGCCGCGCTCGGCGCCGGCCGGCCGGATGCCGGGCGTCACCACGGCGAGCTCCGGTCCGACGATCTTGCGCACCGCCGCGGCCTCGTCGGCCGAGCAGACGATGCCGCCCATGCCTGCGGCCAGCGCCTGCTCGGCGCGGCGCATCACCAGCGTGTGCGGGTCGTATTCGTAACCGGCATCGGTCAGGTCGGCTTCATCCATCGAGGTGAGCACCGTGACGCCGAGCAAAGTCAGGTCCGAGCCCTTCGCCGCCTCCACCGCCGCGCGCATCGCCTTCGGATAGGCATGCAGCGTTAGCATCGACATGCCCATCTTCACGATATTCTCGACGCCCTTGGCCACCGTGTTGTCGATGTCGAGCAGCTTCATGTCGAGGAAGATCTTTTTCCCGCCAGAAGCCAGCTCACGGGCGAAATCGAGCCCGCCTGCAAAGGCGAGCTGATAGCCGATCTTGTAGAAGGAGACCGCATCGTCGAGATCGCGAACCACCTTTTCGGCCTCTGCGACATCAGGCACATCGAGCCCAACGATCAGCCTTTCGCGCATGCGCTCCCCTTCCTGCCTTCCGTCACGGTTCGACCCGCGTCGACATCATGGCGGCGCGCTCGATCAATGTCCGGCACACCGTCTCCATCTGGTGGCGCAATCGTTCTTCCTTGAACAGGCCTTCCTCGTCGAAGGCCTCGGACGCTTTTCCGACCGAGCATTGCGGCGAGATCACTTCAACCTGGTTGGCCATCAGCACTGCGCGCAGGTGATAGAGTGCGCGCACCCCTGCGAAATTCCCGTCCGACGAGGAACAGAGCGCAGCGACCTTGCCGTCGAAGGGCTTGAACGGACGCCCGCCGTCGCGGCGCACCCGGCTCACCCAGTCGAGCGCGTTCTTCAGCAAGGGCGGAATGGATGCGTTGTATTCGGGACTGGCGATGAGCAGCCCGTCATGGGCGGCGATCTGGCGCGCCAGCTTCAGCGCATTCTCCGGGACGCCTTTTTCCTTCTCGAGATCCTGGTCCATGATCGGCAGCGGATAGTCGCCCAGCGAGATGCGAGTGACATCCGCACCCTGCAGCGCCAGCTCCTTCATCGCCGCATCGGCGGTCTTGATCGAGAAGGCTCCGGTGCGGAGCGACCCGGCGAAGACGAGGATTTTCGGGATCACAGGCATGGCGATTCCTTTGCCCGCAGCTATAGGCAAAGCTGCGGGCAAATCAATATGAAGCACTCGGTGAGTGCACCTGTTCGCCGCCTACGATGCGACTCAATTCCTCGTCGCGCGGCGATAGAGCCAGAGTTGAGTCGGCGGGATGTTGCGCAGGATGAAATGGAAATGCTCGACCGTGTAATCGCCGTGGCCCGGCGGGATGGGCGATTTCGGTCCGTAGGTTAGCTGCACCACCGGCCGCCCGGTCGGTATGCGCTTGAGCAAGCTGTCGAGATAGGCGACGCGGCGCTCCACGGGGAAGTTCAGCAACGGCACACCCGACACGACGCAGTCGAAGACCACGTCGCGCTTGTCGCCCAGCGTCTTGTCGAGATTGACGCCGTCGCCTTCGATCACGTTGACGCCGGGATAGTTGCGCCTGAGGTGAGCGACGAATTCCGAGGAGTACTCGACCGCATAAAGATCGGACGGCTTCACGCCGCGCCCGAGGATCGCCTTGGTGATGACGCCGGTGCCGGGGCCTACTTCGAGGACCGGCAGCCCGGACCTCGCGTCGATGACGGAAGCCATCCGCCGCGCCGTCACGGAACTGGTGGGGATGATTGCGCCTACGGCTTTCGGCTTGTCGATCCAGCCCTTGAAGAACTTCAGTTCGTCATCGAATTTCGCGGCGAACTTGCGCAGTCCCGGAGCGGCCATCGACGGTCTCCAACAATCGGTTGCGGGACACATAACAGTCCGTCGCGTCAACGCAAGCTTTGATGTCGCGTTCCCAACGATTTTTGTCGCTTTTATCGAGGGGCAGTTGGCCGCCGCGCGCTCAGCGCTCGCCGAACGACTCGAAGAAATCCTTCATGCGCGAGAAGAAACCGGAGGATTGCGGCGAGTTCTCCGTCGACGAAAGTTTTTCAAATTCCTCGAGCAGTTCGCGCTGGCGCTTGGAGAGATTCTGCGGCGTCTCGACGGCGGTCTGGATGTAGAGGTCGCCGATCTGCGGCTGGCGCAGCACAGGCATGCCCTTGCCCTTGAGGCGGAACTGGCGGCCGTTCTGCGTGCCCTCGGGCACCTTCACGCGCGTCTGCGTGCCGTCGAGCGTCGCGACCTCGAAGGAGCCGCCGAGCGCTGCCGTCGTCATCGAGATCGGCACCTTGCAGTAGAGGTCGGCGCCGTCGCGTTGGAAGAACTCGTGCGGCTTGACCGACAGGAAGATGTAGAGGTCGCCCGAAGGTCCGCCGCGCAAGCCCGCCTCACCCTCGTTGGCGAGGCGGATGCGGGTGCCGTCCTCGATGCCGGCCGGAATGTTCACCGACAGAGAGCGCTCCTCGACGGTGCGGCCCTGTCCGGCGCATTTCGGACAGGGGTCCTTGATCGTCTGGCCGCGACCCTGGCAGGTCGGGCAGGTGCGCTCGATCGAAAAGAAACCCTGGGTGGCGCGCACCTTGCCGTGACCGCCGCACATGGTGCAGGTGACGGGCTGCGTGCCTGGCTTGGCGCCGCTGCCGGAGCAGTCGGTGCAGGAAACGGAGGCCGGCACGTGTATCTGCGCGGTCTTGCCCGTAAAGGCCTCCTCCAGCGTGATCTCCATATTGTAGCGGAGGTCGGCGCCGCGCTCGCGGCCGCCCGACGAGCGACGCCGGCCGCCGCCCATCATGTCGCCGAAGATGTCCTCGAAGATATCGGCGAAGCCGCCTGCCGCGAAACCGTGGCCGCCGTTCATGCCGCCATTCTCGAAGGCCGCATGGCCAAAGCGATCATAGGCGGCCCGCTTCTGCGGGTCCTTCAGCGTCTCGTAGGCCTCGTTGATTTCCTTGAACCTGTGCTCGCAGGAGTGATCGCCGGGATTGCGATCGGGATGGAACTGCATGGCGAGCTTGCGGAACGCGCTCTTCAGCTCTTTCTCATCCGCGCCCTTCTGGACGCCCAAAGTTTCGTAGAAATCAGCCTTCATCGCCTATCGCAGCTTTACCCTCGTCGCTGTTCCCCGTCAGCGAAGTCGCCATGCCCATCACACAAGCGAGCCCAGCCTGGCGCGCTCGCTTAGCATGTGTGCACCGATTTAGTAAGCCGGTGGACGCAATGCCAGACTTTGCCGCGGATTCGCAGCGTTTTTTTCAGTTTTGAACAGTCAACCGCGCCGGGTTGAGCAATGCGGCGGGTGCCGGCAACGAAAAAGCCCGGCACGAGCGCCGGGCTTTCTGCTTCAAGTCCTGGAGAAGATCAGGCCGACTTCTTCTTGTCGTCGTCCTCGTCGATCTCTTCGAAGTCGGCGTCGACGACATCCGAATCCTTGGCCGCGTCGGCCTTGGCGTCGGATTCCGCCGCTTCCTTCTGCGAGGCCTCGTACATGGCCTGGCCGAGTTTCATCGACACTTCGGCCAGCGTCTGGGTCTTCGCCTCGATCTCGGCGAGGTCGTCCCCTTCCGCTGCGGTCTTCAGCGCGGCGATGGCGTCGGCGATCGCGGTGCGGTCGGCTTCGGAGACCTTCTCGCCATACTCCTTGAGCGACTTCTCGGAGGAGTGGACGAGGCTCTCGGCCTGGTTGCGCGCCTCGACCAGCCCGCGCCGCTTCTTGTCGGCCTCGGCATTCGCCTCGGCGTCCTTCACCATCTTCTCGATATCGCTATCGGACAATCCGCCCGAGGCCTGGATGCGGATCTGGTG
>JAEYXI010000319.1 GCA_023428515.1 Pseudomonadota bacterium
TCGAGACGGAGCGCGGGCGCATCGCGGTCGGCTGGCTGATCGTCGAGGACCTTGCCATGGTCCTGGCGCTGGTGCTGCTGCCGGCGCTTGCGGGCGTGCTCGGCGGCACCAATGGCGAGCAGCCCGCGGCCGGCATCGAGGTTTTCGCCCTGCCCGCCGACAGCGGCATCTGGGGCATTCTCGGCGTCACGCTTGCCAAGGTGGCGGCCTTCGTCGCCATCATGCTGGTCGTCGGCAGGCGGGTCATCCCGTGGATCCTGCACTATGTGGCGCATACAGGCTCACGCGAGCTGTTCCGCCTCTCTGTGCTCGCCATCGCGCTCGGCGTCGCATTCGGCGCGTCGCATCTCTTCGGCGTGTCGCTGGCGCTCGGCGCCTTCTTCGCCGGCATGATCATGAGCGAATCCGAGCTCAGCCACCGCGCCGCCGAAGAATCGCTGCCGCTGCGCGACGCCTTCTCGGTCCTCTTTTTCGTCTCGGTCGGCATGCTGTTCGACCCGACGAGCCTCGTCGACCACCCGTGGCCGATCCTCGCCACGCTCTTCATCATCGTCATCGGCAAGTCGGTCGCCGCCTTCCTGATCGTGATAGCCTTCCGCCATCCGGTCGGCACCGCACTGATGATTTCGGCGAGCCTGGCGCAGATCGGCGAGTTCTCCTTCATCCTTGCCGAACTGGGCGTCGGGCTGAACCTGTTGCCGGAGGAGGGCCGGGATCTCATCCTCGCCGGCGCGATCCTCTCCATCGTGCTCAATCCACTGGTCTTCGCGGGCGTCGACCGGCTGAAGCCCTGGCTGGAAAAGCGTCTCGGCGCGCCGGCGCAACCGGCCGCCGCGGAAGCCAAGGCGCCGCTCGGTCCGGCGACGGAGGTCGGCGTGGTCGCCACGCCGGCCGAACCCGCCTCGGCGCCGGCTCCGGCCGAGGAGGACGGTCCGCCGCCGCCGACCACGCTCACCGGCCACACGATCCTGATCGGCTACGGCCGCGTCGGCGGGCTGGTCGGCCAGTCGCTCAAGCAGCACAACCTGCCCTTCCTGGTGATCGAGGATGCCGTCAAGACGATCGCCAAGCTGCGCGAGGAAAACATGGAGATCGTCGCCGGCAACGCCGCCAATGCGGAGGTCTTCGCGGCCGCCAATCCCGCGGGAGCGAAGCGTCTGATCCTCGCCATCCCCAATGCCTTTGAGGCCGGCCAGATCGTGCTGCGCGCCCGCGCTGCCAATCCAGGGATCGACATCATCGCGCGCGCCCATTCCGATGCCGAGGTCGACCATCTGACCGGGCTCGGCGCCAATACGGTGTTCATGGGGGAGCGCGAGATCGCCCGCGGCATCGTCGAGGAAGTGCTGGACGGCAAGCCGAGGCCGACGCTGCCCGACGAGAAACCGCTGCCTGACGAGAAGCCGTTGCCCGACGAGAAGCCGGGCGAGCCCAGGCCGCCGGAGCCTTCGACCGCCTGAGCGGCGGCTCAGCCGCCGGTCAGTATGTCGAGGATCGAATTCGTGCGCTTCGGCGCCGGTGCGCCGACATCGCCCGGCGGCACGATGCGGCGGATCGACGAGGTAGGCTCTTCCGCCGGGGGCGTTTCGTAGCCGGCGCTTTCGATGCGCTGCGAACTTGACGGCGCCCCGGCCGGTGCCTGCACCACGGGGGCCTCCGGCCTCGCAGCCATCTCACTGCCGTCGCCCGAACGCCATGTGCCTGGCAGCGCAGCGACCGGCACGCCCTCATGCGCGGCGACCATGAATTCGTGCCAGGCTTGTGCCGGCAAGGCGCCGCCGGTGACCTTCTTCATCGGCGCGCCGTCGTCGTTGCCGAACCAGACGCCGGTGGTGAGGTTCGCCGTGTAGCCGATGAACCAGGCGTCGCGCGACTTCTGGCTGGTGCCGGTCTTGCCGGCGGACGGCCAGGCGAAGGCGGCTTTCTTCGCCGTACCCGTCTCGACCGTGCCGGTCATCATCGAATTCATCATGCCGACCACGTCGGAGCGCACGACGCGCGGATTGTTGCCGCCGGTGAACTCGTAGAGCACCTCGCCGCCTGTCGTCGTGATGCGCTTCACGAAATGCACGTCCGGCCTGTAGCCGCCATTGGCGAAGGGCACGTAGGCCGCCGTCAGCTCCAGCGGCGTCACCTCGGAGGTGCCGAGCGCGATCGAGGTGTTGGCCTGGAGGTCGCTCTCGATGCCCATGCGGTGCGCCGCCTCGACCACGGCCTCCGGCCCGACCTCCATGGCAAGCTGAGCCGCCACGGAGTTCAGCGACTTCGCCAGCGCGGTCGCCAGCGTCACCTTGCCGTAATACTTGCCGTTGTAGTTCTCCGGCGTCCACTTGCCGATCTTGATCGGCGCGTCGTTGCGCACGCTGTCGGGTGTCCTGCCCTGTTCGAGCGCGGCCATGAAGACGAAAGGCTTGAAGGCCGAGCCAGGCTGGCGGCGCGCTTCCGAGGCGCGGTCGAACTGGCTGGTCGCGTAGTCGTAGCCGCCGACCATCGCGCGCACGGCGCCGGAATTGTCGATCGACACCAGCGCGCCCTGGCTGACGTTCAGCTTCCCGCCATTCTCGTCGACCAGCCGCCGGATCGATTTTTCCGCCAGTTCCTGCAAGGTGAGGTCGACCGTCGTGTCGACGATGATGTCGCTGGCCACCTCGCCGATCAGGCCCGGCAGTTCTTCCATGATGCGGTCTGCGACGTAGTTTTCGGAACCGGTCCAGTAGGCGGCGGCGCGCGTCGCCGGCGCGCTCATCGCCGTGGTCAGTTCCTTGTCGCCGATCATTTTTTCTTCGCGCATCGCCGCGAGCACGAGTTGCGCGCGCTCCTCGGCCGCCTTCGGGTCGCGTGCCGGCGACAGTCGTGAAGGCGCCTTGAGCAGGCCGGCGAGAAGTGCTGCCTCCGACAGCGAGACGTCACGCGCGCTCTTGCCGAAATAGCGCCTGGACGCCGCCTCGACGCCATAGGCGCCCGAGCCGAAATAGACCCGGTTGAGGTACATTTCCAAAATCTGGTCTTTTGTGTGCTTCTGCTCCAGCCAGAGCGCCAGCAGCACCTCCTGCACCTTGCGCTCCAGCGTCCGGTCCGGTTTGAGGAAAAGATTCTTCGCCAACTGTTGCGTCAGGGTCGAACCGCCCTGTGTGAGGCGGCCATGCATCAGGTTCGTTGTCATGGCGCGCGCAAAGCCGATCGGGTCGACGCCGAAGTGGGAATAGAAGCGGCGGTCCTCGATCGCCATCACCGCTTGCGGGATGTAGGGCGACATTTCGTGCAGCCCGATCGCCTCGCCACCGGTCATGCCGCGATTGGCGAGCAGGCGGCCGTCCTCCGACACGATCTTGATGTTGGGCGAGCGGTCGGGGATCGACCATGTCGTCGCCGCCGGCATTTTTGCGCCATAATAGATGACGACGCCGGCGCCAGCGATGCCGACCCAGATCATCAGCACGAACGCCCAGTAGGCCAGCCTTCCGATACCGCCGATCAGGCCGCTGCGCCGCGCTGCGCCCTTCTTCTTCCTGCCGCGCCCGCGGGGAGCGCTGGCTTTTTTGGCGGTCTTTTTCGAGCGTTGGGCCGGCATGACGCGGTCCTCCTCGCTGACGGACAGGCCGCGTGCGGTTCTGTCCTTCGCCGGCCCGTCGAATGTCGGCTCGATGCGCCGGTCGCTTCTTTTCGCCATGAAGTATGCTGGTCCAATCCCTGAGATGGCTCGGGTTGGAAGCTAAATGCGGCAATTTAAGGTGGGGTTAAGTGCGGCCGGTCGGCGCGCCGGCAGCATATGCC
>JAEYXI010000386.1 GCA_023428515.1 Pseudomonadota bacterium
GCATTCCCGCGCCGTTGCTTCAGGCCGGGCACGTCGGGACTATTGTTCCCCGGCTTGAACGGAAGCCGTGCTCGTCGCGGCGAACGTCTCGTGACGGCAAAGGTAGATCGCCTTGCCCGGCAGCTTGGAGAAATCGCCGCCGAACTCCCGGCAGAGATCGGCAAGCTGGTAATCCTTCCAGACAAGCCGCCCCTCGGCGAGGACGGGGCGGTCGGGCAGCGGCAGCTTGACACCGAGCTGTTCCTCGACGCGGGCATCGAGCTCCGGCTGGTCCTGCGCGGCAGCAGGCGCGCAGGCGAGCGCTGCAAGCATCGGGAATGCAAGGAGTACTGAGATGATGGGTTTGGTCAGCATGGCGGGTCCCTTTCGCTAGGAGATACGCCGGGAGAACGGCCGCCCCCCGCGCTTATTCCCCGGGCGGCGGGAAAATCCTTCGGCCATGGCTCTCCACCACTTGGCGAACGTCTGTTTCGTCGCCGGCCAAAGGCCAATCTTTTCGGGCTTCGGCGTGCGCTTTGCCTTCCTTGCACCGGATGCTATAGGGGCCGCATTCCAGGTCCAATCAACGGGCGCTCAGCCCACTCCCGAACGAGGCATAGAATGGCGAAAATCAAGGTGGACAATCCAGTCGTCGAGCTCGACGGCGACGAGATGACCCGCATCATCTGGCAGTTCATCAAGGACAAGCTGATCCACCCCTATCTCGACATCGACCTCGAATATTACGATCTTGGCGTGGAACACCGCGACGCCACGGGCGACCAGGTGACGATCGACGCGGCGAACGCGATCAAGAAGCACGGCGTCGGCGTGAAATGCGCGACGATCACTCCCGACGAGGCGCGCGTCGAGGAATTCAAGCTGAAGAAGATGTGGAAGTCGCCCAACGGCACGATCCGCAACATCCTCGGCGGCACCATCTTCCGCGAGCCGATCATCATGAAGAACGTGCCGCGCCTGGTACCCGGCTGGACGCAACCGATCATCGTCGGCCGTCATGCCTTCGGCGACCAGTACCGCGCGACCGACTTCAAGTTTCCCGGCAAGGGCAAGCTGACGATCAAGTTCGTCGGCGAGGACGGCCAGACGATCGAGCACGAGGTGTTCGATGCGCCCGGATCGGGCGTGGCGATGGCCATGTACAATCTCGACGAGTCGATCCGCGAGTTTGCGCGCGCCTCGCTGAACTACGGCCTGCTGCGCAACTACCCGGTCTATCTCTCGACCAAGAACACCATCCTCAAGGTCTATGACGGCCGCTTCAAGGACATCTTCCAGGAGGTGTACGAGAAGGAGTTCGAGACGCAGTTCAAGGAAAAGAAGATCTGGTACGAGCACCGCCTGATCGACGACATGGTGGCCTCCAGCCTGAAGTGGTCGGGCGGCTATGTCTGGGCCTGCAAGAACTATGACGGCGACGTGCAGTCGGACACCGTCGCGCAAGGCTTCGGCTCGCTCGGCCTGATGACGTCGGTGCTGATGACGCCCGATGGCAAGACCGTCGAGGCCGAGGCCGCGCACGGCACCGTCACCCGCCACTACCGCCAGCACCAGAAGGGCGAGGAGACCTCGACCAACTCGATCGCCTCGATCTTCGCCTGGACGCGCGGCCTTGCGCACCGCGCCAAGCTCGACAACAACACCGTGCTCAAGAAGTTCGCCGAGACGCTGGAAAAGGTCTGCATCCAGACGGTCGAAAGCGGCTACATGACCAAGGACCTGTCGCTGCTGATCGGCCCCGACCAGCCGTGGCTCTCCACCACCGGCTTCCTCGACAAGATCGACGAGAACCTGAAGAAGGCGATGGCCGGTTGATTTTTGCGGTATCGCATCGACACAAAGCCCCGGAGCGATCCGGGGCTTTTTTGTGGGTGTAACCAGCGCGGCCGCCTCACCGCCAGCCAAATCCGGTCATGCTTTCGCCCCTGAGGACCAGCACAACCGGGCATCTCATCCGGAGCCTAGCATGCGCAGACGAACCAAGACCCTAATCGCACTCGGCCTTGTCGCTGCCGCGCTGTGGGCCGGCAACACATCGCTGTTCTCGCGCCCCGACACCAAGCCTCTGGTCATCGCCCATCGCGGACTTGGTCAGACCTTTCACCGTGAAGGCCTGCAGAACGACACCTGTACGGCCGAACGCATCTTTGCGCCTGAACACGCCTTCCTCGAAAACACGATCGACGGGTTCAGGGCGGCGTTCGAGGCGGGCGCCGATATCGTCGAGTTCGATGTTCATCCGACAACGGACGGCAAGTTCGCCGTCTTCCACGACTGGACGGTCGACTGCCGCACCGAGGGAAGCGGCGTGACGCGTGAACATTCGATGGCCGATCTGAAGGCGCTCGACGTCGGCTACGGCTACACGGCGGATGGCGGCAAGACGTTCCCGTTCCGCGGCAAGGGCATCGGACTGATGCCGTCGCTGGACGACGTCTTGGCGGCCTTTCCGGACAAGCGCTTCCTCATCAACATCAAGAGCAACGATGTTTCCGAGGGCGAGCGGCTGGCTGCGGCAGTGGGCTCTCTTTCCCCAGAACAGCAAGGGCTTGTCATGGTCTATGGCGGCGGGAAGGCGGTCGACGAATACAAGCGCCGCCTGCCGGAGGCGACGGTTCTGGGCACGGATGGCGCGATACGCTGCCTGCTGCGGTATTGGGCGGTCGGCTGGAGCGGCTACATGCCCACCGATTGCCGCAACACGCTCTTCATGCTGCCCAACAATTTCGGCCTGTTCACATGGGGCTATCCGCACAGGCTGGCGGAACGCGCGAAAGCTGCGGGCTCCATGCTGGTCGTGCTGGGCGACAATCGCGGCGAGCGCTATACGGCCGGCGTCGACGATCTGGCCACCCTGGCAAAGCTGCCAGAAAAATTCGATGGCGCGATCTGGACCAACCGGGCCGACCTGATCGGCCCGGCTGCGGCTCCGGCACCGTGAAATCACAAGGTCCGACGACCCTTATCCGGGCCCGGCTATCCCTTGCTCACCGCGAAAACGTGCGACCCAATCGTGATTGGTTCCGTCCGCGATCTTCTTCACGCCCGGCTTGATCTCCGACGCCGCGCCACCGTCCAGCCCGAGGCGGTCGAGCACGAGGCGCAGGATTTCGGAGGGATCGTCAGACAGCGCGTCGTAGGAAATGCAGAGCGGATCAATCGACTCGTTCAGGAAAAACTCAGCCCACTCGCGGTCGTAGCCCGCCATCGTCTCGACACTGGCTCTGATCTTCGCTGCATCGTAGGACGGATCCCGATGCGGCGCGATGCGCTCAAGTTCGCTGCCGTCCGCTGCGACGTGCCAGAGTCCGGTCTGCTCCGCCTTCAGATACGAGACGGCCTGCTCGACCTTGTCGGAACGCGTCAGGTGGATGAACAGCGTCTTCCCGAAGGCTCGTTCGAAACGTCCGACGAAACTTGCCGGGTCAGGGTGCAGGACCGCGAGCTTCTGACGTAAGAAGTCGAAACTGTGCCGCTGGAGCCTGAGCCCGAACGTCCCAGTCCCGCGGCTGCCCCTATCGACCGCCGCACTGAAGATCACGTGCAGGACATCACGCTCTGAAACGGCTTCTCCCGGCACGATGTCGAATCTGTCCAGCCACCCGGCGATGGCCGGCTCATGAAACCACGAAGCCGGGTTTCCGGCGACACCTGTCGCCTTGAGCAGCGAACACAACATTGTGCTGCCGCTGCGCGGCGAGGTGCAGATCACGTAGGAATCGTATTTCGCCATGCCCCCCGGCTGTTCCCCATATCGAGCGGCGGCCTACCCGGCCAGAGCCGTCTTCACCGCTGCAATCGCGTCGGCCGCCTTGGTTGCGTCCGGACCGCCGGCCTGCGCCATGTCGGGACGGCCGCCGCCGCCCTGCCCGCCAAGCGCGGCAGATGCAGTGCGTACCAGATCGACGGCGCTGAAGCGCTTGGTCAGGTCGTCGGTGACGCCGACGACGACGCTTGCCTTGCCGTCTTCCCCTGCACCGACGAACACCACCACGCCGGAACCCAGCGAGCTCTTGCCGGCGTCGGCAAGCGACTTCAGGTCCTTAGGCGCGACGCCGGTGACCGACTTGCCGAGGAAGCCGATACCGGCGACCATCTCGTTCTCGGCAGCCGCACTCGCGGCACCGCCCGCTCCACCGCCGAGCGCCAGCTTCTTGCGGGCGTCGGAGAGCTCGCGCTCCAGCTTCTTGCGCTCGTCAAGAAGAGCCTCCACCCGCGCGGGCACGTCGCCGGGCGCGACCTTCAGCGTCGCGGCGACCGACTTCAGCCGGCGGTCTTGCTCGTCCAGATGCCGCCTCGCCGCCTCGCCGGTCAGCGCCTCGATGCGGCGCACGCCGGCGGCGACCGCGCCGTCGGACACGATGCGGACGAGACCGATGTCGCCGGTCGACCTCACATGCGTGCCGCCGCAGAGCTCGACCGAATAGGGCTGGTTGGCCTTGGCGCCGTGCAGGCCAGTACCCATCGAAACAACACGCACCTCGTCGCCGTATTTTTCGCCGAACAGCGCCATCGCGCCCTCGGCGATCGCGTCGTCGACCGACATCAGGCGGGTCGTGACCGGGCTGTTCTGCACGACAATCTCGTTCGCCATGCGCTCGACCTCTTCGAGCTCCTCGGTCGAAATCGGCTTATTGTGCGAGATGTCGAAGCGCAGCCGCTCGGGCGCGACGAGCGAGCCCTTCTGCGCGACATGCGTGCCGAGCACCTCGCGCAGCGCCTCGTGGATCAGGTGCGTCGCCGAGTGGTTGGCGCGCAGTCTCGAGCGCCTGTTATGGTCGACCTTCAGCTCGACGGCAGCACCTGTCTTCACCGTGCCCTTCGTAACCTTGCCGTAGTGCACGAAGAGGCCGTCGGCCTTCTTCTGCGTGTCGGTCACGTCGACGGAAAAGCCTTCGCCCGAGATGGTGCCGGTGTCGCCCATCTGGCCGCCGGACTCGCCATAGAACGGCGTCTGGTTGACCACGACGGCGACCGCCTCACCCTCGCCGGCCGTATCGACGACCGCGCCGTCCTTAACCAGGGATAGCACCATGCCTTCGGCGACTTCCGTCTCATAGCCGAGGAATTCCGTCGCGCCCGCCTTCTCGCGCACGGGGAACCAGACCGTTTCCGTCGCGGCCTCGCCCGAGCCCGACCAGCTCTTGCGCGCTTCCGCCTTCTGGCGCTCCATCGCATCCTGGAAGCCGTCGAGGTTGACCGAGATCTCGCGCTGGCGCAGCGCATCCTGCGTCAGGTCGAGCGGGAAACCGTAGGTGTCGTAGAGCTTGAAGGCCGTCTCGCCGTCCAGCATGTCGCCAGCCTTCAAGCCCGCGGTCGCGTCCTCCAGCAGGCCGAGGCCGCGCGTCAGCGTCTTGCGGAAGCGCGTCTCCTCGAGTTTCAGCGTCTCGGTGATGAGCGCCTCGCCGCGCACGAGTTCGGGATAGGCCTGGCCCATCTCGCGGACCAGGGCCGGCACCAGCTTCCAGATCAACGGCTCGGACGCGCCGAGTAGCTGGGCGTGGCGCATAGCACGCCGCATGATGCGGCGAAGCACGTAGCCGCGCCCTTCATTCGAGGGCAGCACGCCGTCGGCGACCAGGAAGGCGGAGGATCTGAGGTGATCGGCGATGACGCGATAGGATGCGACAGTGTCGGCGTCGGGGCCGCGGCCGAGCGTGGACGCGGTGAAGTCGATCAGGTGGCGGAAAAGGTCGGTCTCGAAGACGCTGTCCACGCCCTGCAGGATGGACGCCATGCGCTCCAGCCCCATGCCGGTGTCGATCGAAGGACGCGGCAGGTCGACGCGCTCCTCCTTCGTCACCTGCTCGTATTGCATGAAGACGAGGTTCCAGAACTCAAGGAAGCGATCGCCGTCCTCTTCCGGGCTGCCGGGAGGGCCGCCCCAGATATGCTCGCCACGGTCGATGAAGATTTCCGAGCAGGGTCCGCACGGGCCGGTATCGCCCATCGCCCAGAAATTGTCCGAGGTCGGGATGCGGATGATGCGGTCGTCGGAGAAGCCGGCGATCTTCTTCCAGAGCGAGGCCGCGTCGTCATCCGTGTGGTAGACGGTGACGAGCAGCTTGTCCTTCTTGAGCCCAAAATCCCTGGTGATCAGGTTCCAGGCGAGTTCGATCGCGCGCTCCTTGAAATAGTCGCCGAAGGAGAAGTTGCCGAGCATCTCGAAGAAGGTGAGATGGCGCGCCGTGTAGCCGACATTGTCGAGGTCGTTGTGCTTGCCGCCGGCGCGCACGCTCTTCTGCGCGGTCGCCGCCCGCACATAGGGCCGCGACTCGAGCCCGGTAAAGACGTTCTTGAACTGCACCATGCCCGCATTGGTGAACATCAGCGTCGGGTCGTTGCGCGGCACCAGCGGGCTCGACTCGACGACCTCGTGGCCGTTCGTGCGGAAGTAGTCGAGGAAGGTCGACCGGATCTCGTTCACGCCACTCATCTTCATGCCTTTGCGGGGATGCCGGGAACCCGGCGGAATGCTGGACCCCGGCCTTTTAGCCGCGCCCTTGCGGGCTGTCCAGAAATGCATCGGCGGCGCAGGCAAAGCGCAAGCGAAAGAGGCCGCCGGATCGACCGGCGGCCCCTCACAGGAACCATGTAGAGCCGCTTGCGGCTACATCGCGGCCGCGTCGTCCTCGTCGTCCTCCGCGCCGGGACCGCCCGTCTCGAGGAACTTGTCGGCGATCAGCCCGGCATTCTGGCGCAGCGTCTGCTCGATCTCGGCGGCGAGTTCGGGATTGGTGCGCAGGAATTCCTTGGCGTTCTCGCGTCCCTGGCCGAGACGCTGCGAATTATAGG